>NZ_CP041331.1:0-300000 GCF_013394165.1 Pseudoalteromonas sp. Scap06
ATCTAGGCATTTTAGCCTCCTCAAAGTAATGAGGAGGTGTCCACTAAAACGGGTGAGGAGCATTTTCCGTTTAAGCAACTTGTTATGTTGATTGTTAAATAACTGATTTGATATCTGATTTTTGTAACTCTTTAAATTCTGGATTTAAAGCAAATAAAAACACTGGTATAGGTGTCACAGTACCGTCCAGATTATAAATTGGACCATTTAATATTGAGTTAAACGTAAATTGATGTTGGGCAGCCTTAAACCCTGGACTAGAGTAGTATTCTTGAGCTTCGGTTAACAGCATATCTTCATTGAATTCAAGGAGCTTTGAAATAACAGCCCAACCATTTTGACTTAACAAAGTAGCATACCTTTCCATTGTTGACAGAATTGCAGAGGGTGATACTTGCAACCCATTGCAAACTCTAAAAAACATCTCCATAGAAAGAGGACTACGACCAGTCTCTATCTTTGTCCATGCACTAGGTGTTTTATCACACATATCTGCAATTTGAGCTTGATGTATATTACGTTCTAGGCGTAACTCTTTAAGTATTAACAGCGTAATACTTGAAAACGTTGTTACATTATTTTCATTTGTCTTGCCAATCATATCAATCATCCAGTTGTTGAAACAAGATCGTAGAATGCCACACGAAACACCAAAATTCAACCGCAACTTCCCAGCAGGAATATACAAATTCCTAGCTGCTCATCAAGTGGAGTGTAATAAAGTCAACATAACGCCCCACTCACCGGAATTTTGGGAGCGAAGCGAGTAAAATTTCCGAGTGCAGTGGCTTGTTATATTTATTTCATTAACTTATTTTTCAGTATCTTAGCGAGAGTAGATTTGGCACGCTCAACGAACTCATCTTCGCTTTCATTTTTTTTTGGATCACCAATTGATTCGCTTAACTCAGCTAGAACTTCATCACTATTCGCGACTTGTACAACTTCAGATGAGAATTTTTCTCTATCATTACTAGATATACTTAAACCTGTAGTGGCTATAGTTCCGCTTATTTGAGTAGCCAAGCCTTGAGCTGAAGAAGAGCTAATCATTTTTTGTCCAACCCTAGATTTCACAAAATCTTTAAAATTGCTCATTTTTTGCTTCCTGCTCTTTTTTCTTTGAACGGAAAAACTCTCTAAACATCGCTTCAAAGGTTTCGACGATCATATTAATAATTTTTTCTTTAACTGGATCGGGGACTTTTCCCCATAACTCCGTTAGCCAGCTGAATATGCTGAACAACCAACCGAACATACTTATGCCTCCTAAAAAATATAACAATTTAATAGTGCGCTCATCGCGCATATTTCTGCCGACTTAACGCTCATTTACCTACTTTATATAGTTTTAGCAAATAACCTAAGACATTACTATCACTACGTTTTCTAAAATTTTTAGGTAGAGTTAAATGAACCAATATGCGCGCAGCGCTCATTTTCATGAATATATGCGCAAAAAGCAGTTTAACTAATCAATTAACGACGATATTTAGCCAATCTCAATGGCTGGTTTTCGCTCTTTACCAAATTTTACTTAAGCGCAGAAGACGTTGTAATCTTGCTAGTTATTTGTGATAACAAACTCGTGGTAGCCTTCTGTTTCAGGAGGATCAACTTTATCAACACGCATAACATTTAATTTAGCAAACAAACTATTCCAAAATTTTAACGCTAAACTATCGTTTAAATGAACTGCTACATGCCACTGATTTGTTTCAACAGACATCAAATTTTGAATAACGAATTTAGCAATGCCTTGTTTTCGATATTTGGGTAGAATAAAAATATCAGCCAACTCAGGTATTTCTTTGCCAACGATCTCAGTTGGTTCTACGGTAGCAAAACCAGCAATTTGGTTAGAAACGAGTACAAGATAAATAATGCAGTCTTCCTCACCACGAACTACACATTCTAAATATTCTTCATCAATATCATAGCAACCATCTAAACCAACATCTTCTAAGTCAAATATACTCTGATGATATTGGTAAAACTGCCACAGCATTTTTATTGCAGCGATATCGGTTGATTCAGCTTTTCGTATTGTAGTGTCCATTTTATACCTATTTCCTTATGTGTGGTCCGACATTAGCTTTCACTAAAGAGGTGAAGATTCGCTAATAGTTATCTTTAAAAAACATCATGTTATTAAACGATAACTACTCAAAAATAACAACAAAAAAACTTTTAAGAATAGATTGAAAAAACCGCCAACAAGCTGATAATCAAGTGAGTAAAACTTCACGTCACACAGAAAAACTCTGACTAACAGCTTCTCGCTCTTTGTCTAACTTCGCAAAAGTGTCAACTTTAGTTATTCAGGACTCTCTCGTTTATGCTTAAAAAGTTGTCGAAAATACGACAAGGTGGGCTTTGTACGATATCACAATAACCTGGTCAAAAAGATTGGCAGGTAAACACAAGGGAATGGGCGAAGTGCATATTTTTTTCAGGCGCTTAAATGTAGAAATACCATTGTTAATTTAATAAGATAGGCCACAAATTTAGAACCTTAGTTTCTGTTAGCTTAAATTATTGAGTCGACCGTAACTCTTACCTCTGCGATCGAAGATGATATTTAAATTTACCAAAAACTGGCTCTCTCCAAATTTTGTTATGGTTGTTTTGTTCTCAATAATATCCATGATCTCTACCTATTACTTACATGACTCTGAGTCTGTAAAGATAAAGGCTGCTTTGTTTGTTTCTCCTTTTTTCTATTTAACAGGGCTCTATTACTTTTTGCATTTATTAACAACTCCCAATGAAATTACTTTAGGCAACAACAGTATCGAAATTGATGGGAAAGTTTATTCGTTAGGCTTAAATACTAAGTGTCGTGTTTTATTTAATAAAGCATCACAGGCTGAATTCGAAATAACTATAAATAATAAAAAGACCGTCACAACGTCTTTTTTTTATACATGTGATTTTAATGAGGAAGAATTTATCAGCTATTACACTGATAATGAAAATGTGTTTGCAGACTCAATGGCATTTAATTAATGGATAGTATCAAGCTGCTTTTAGTTAAATGCACACCTGTCGGTTCCCGTTGATAGTAATGACAGAACTAACTTAGATTTTGCAGTGACGAGCTAAACTCATCCCTTATGGCTCATACCTACATGCTAAGTTTTGATCTAATAGTTAAAACTATATAAAACTCAGCACGTAAATTAAAGATTATTGCTCATCGGCGTCGCGAATTCGTTCTTTACGTTCTTGCTCTTCATCAAAGGCGGCTTGAATTTCGTCAAGTACTGAATCTACATCTGCAGCTTCGCTGTCGTCTTCAAATTCGCCACTGAGTTTTGAGTGCGGGGTTAAGTTAGCATCTGCAAACAGTGCCCACATTTCTTTGGCATATTGCGTGTGTAATAACGCAGGTGCAAATTGGCCATAATAGCGGCGCATGTTATTTACATCGCGGGCAAACATCGCCTCGGCGCTATTATTAGCAGAGGCATTAACCGCTTGGGGTAAATCAATAATTACTGGGCCGTTGCTATCTACAAGTACGTTAAACTCCGATAAGTCACCGTGAATAATCCCAGCGCATAGCATTAGTTTGATGTAATGCATCATTAATGTATGTTGTTCAATGGCTTGTTGCTCAGTTAAATCAACCGCGCCAAGTTGTGGTGCAACATCGCCTTCATCATCGCTTACAAGTTCCATTAGCAATACACCGTCAATGCAGCCGTAAGTTTGCGGTACCCGAACACCCGCTGAAGATAAACGCGACAGCGCGTCAACCTCGGCATTTTGCCAAATTTCTTCTTCTAATTGACGGCCGTAACTTGAACGTTTACCCATAGCACGGGCTTGGCGCCCGCCTCGCACTTTTCGCCCTTCTTGGTACTGTGCAGCTTTTTTAAAACTGCGCTTACTGGCATCTTTGTATACTTTAGCGCAGCGAATGTCATCGCCACAGACGACGACAAATACATCGGCCTCTTTACCACTCATTAAACGGCTGATCACTTCATCAATAAAACCATCATCAACTAATGGCTGTAGGCGTTTAGGTATTTTCAAACGACACCTTCTAAAAATACAGAGTTGGCTTTTTGTTTTGCTATGTGGTTCAAACGAGGCATACCTTTGGGGATTGAAGAAAATTATAAATTATTAGTAAACTTTAAAGTTACATTTAATGACTAAATTACGCAGCTAGAATAAGCGACTACACAGAAAAAGCCAACCGCCTTTTTTGCTTTTTAAGTATTATTGAGCCCATATTTAATTAAAACAGCATAAAAATGCTAACAAATAAAAAAAACAATAAATACATAACTAAAATGTTAACTTATTCCAACCTAACCAAACTTCTACCTACATCATTTAACTCCCCGCAATACGCTTCAGTCAATTAACATTATTGTCTTTGGTTAAAGTTTATACTAGCAGTTTTTCTGTTATGTAAACGCAAAACTAGCATATAGCTAAGCGTTCATTCAGTAAGACTGCATTATTATTAATACTTTATAGAACATTAATAAACACAGGATTATTACACAGGAGTATATATTACATGGCAACCACACCTAAAAAGTCACATGAGGTTAATAATGTACAATCGGCCTTATTAAACCCAGAACACAGCATTCAAGTAAGAGGCGCACGTGTTCATAACTTAAAAGATGTGGATGTAAACCTGCCTCGTAATTCACTTGTGGTGTTTACCGGTATATCGGGCTCGGGTAAATCATCGCTCGCCTTTGGGACATTATTTGCCGAATCGCAACATCGTTATCTTGACTCAGTTTCGCCTTATGCACGCAGGTTAATCGATCAGGTAGACGAGCCTGATGTAGATTCGATTGAAGGGCTGCCACCAGCGGTAGCATTACAACAACAGCGTGGTGCACCCTCGGTACGTTCATCGGTGGGTAGTGTAACCACTATATCTAACGCGCTGCGAATGCTCTACTCACGCGCAGGCGAATACCCCAAAGGGCAAGGCATACTTTACGCCGATGCGTTTTCGCCCAATACGCCACAAGGCGCCTGCCCAGAGTGCCATGGTATTGGCCGCGTTTTTAACGTCACCGAAGAGCTACTAGTGCCCGATCCCACTATATCAATTAAAGAGCGAGCCATTGCAGCATGGCCGCCGGCTTGGCAAGGTAAAAACCTAAGCCGTATTCTTACTTCTTTAGGCTACGATATTAATAAACCGTGGAATACCCTGCCTAAAAAAGCCCGTGATTGGATTTTATTTACCGACGAAACACCTACAGTGCCCGTGTTTCCTGAGTACACACTTGAGCAAACACAAGCGGCAATTAAAAATGAAGAAAGCCCTAGCTACATGGGTACATTTACAAGTGCTAAACGTTTTGTTTTACAGTCGTTTGCGAGCACTCAAAGCCCACGTACTAAAAAGCGTGTATCGCAGTATATGCAAATATCACAGTGCCCGCAGTGCGAAGGAAAAAAACTCAAAAAAGAGTCGTTATCGGTTAAAGTAGCTGGTCTTGATATAGGCGAAATTTCGCAGCTAACACTCAATGAGCTGGCAGATAAGCTAAGGTTTGCTGCTAGTAACCCCGCTAAAAGTAATGCTGCAAATCCCGAAAAAGCCATAGTTGCAAAGCGTATAGCAGGCGACATTCTTAAACGCGTTGAAGCACTCACCAAACTTGGTTTAGGGTATTTATCGCTTGAACGCACCACCCCATCGTTATCGCCTGGTGAATTACAGCGCTTGCGGCTTGCAACGCAAATTCGATCAAAATTATTTGGTGTAGTGTATGTGTTAGATGAACCCTCAGCAGGTTTACACCCTGCCGATACACAAGCCTTATTAGCCGCACTAGATGAGCTAATTGCCGCTGGTAACTCAGTGTTTGTGGTTGAGCACGACGTAAGTGTTATTCGCCATGCCGATTGGGTGGTTGATGTAGGACCAAATGCGGGCTCCCGTGGCGGTAATATTGTTTATAGCGGCCCTGTTGCAGGCTTAAAGCAAATTAGTAACTCACACACGAGCCAGTATTTATTTAAAAATGACGAATCTCAGCAAGCTCAAATACAAAGTAAACAACGCCCAGCAAAAGCATGGCTAACGCTTAAAAATGTTGAGCGTAATAACTTACAAAAACTTAATGTAGAATTTCCGCTTGGGGTTATTACAAGTGTTACAGGGGTATCAGGCTCAGGTAAATCAAGCTTAGTAAGCCAAGCGCTTGTTGAATTGGTTTATGATGCACTAGGGCAAAAATCGCAGCCACAAATACCTACAGATGAAGCCGAGCTACTCGAGCAAGAGCTCGATATAACAACTGGCGGGCAAATAACTCACGGCATTGAACACATAAAGCGCCTGGTAACGGTTGATCAAAAAGCCATTGGCCGCACACCTCGTTCAAACCTTGCAACTTACACGGGCTTATTCGATCACGTACGTAAACTGTTTGCCAATACCAAAGAGGCAAAAGCGCGTAAGTACGATGCCGGTCGCTTTTCGTTTAACGTTAAAAAGGGTCGCTGCGAAAATTGCGAAGGCGTAGGCTTTGTAAGCGTGGAGCTGTTATTTTTGCCTAGCGTGTATTCGCCCTGCCCTGTGTGTAACGCCAAGCGCTACAACCAAAAAACACTCGACATTACCTATAAAGATAAAACTATTGCCGATGTGCTTAATTTAACCGTTGAATCAGCGCATACATTTTTTGCCGATGAACCCGCTATTTTACGTGCGCTAAATGCGCTGATACAAGTAGGTCTTGGCTATTTACGTCTAGGCCAACCTGCTACCGAGCTTTCGGGTGGCGAAGCCCAACGTATTAAACTTGCCACTGAACTACAGCGTACTCAGCGCGGCGACACACTTTATATTTTAGATGAACCAACCACAGGCCTACACCCTAAAGATGTAGATATGCTAATGGCGCAGTTAAATGGCTTAGTTGATGCTGGGAACACCGTCATTATGGTTGAGCACGATATGCAAGTTGCCAGTAACAGTGATTGGGTTATTGATATTGGCCCAGGAGCCGGCGACGAAGGCGGGATAATAGTTGCACAAGGTAAACCAAACGAGGTTGCGCAATCTACAAAAAGCCGTACTGCGCCGTTTTTAAAAGCGCAGTAAAGTCAAGCATACTCAGATTAAAAGGTTAGCAGTTTTGTATGCGCCAAATAAAAAAAGAGCCTCGGGCTCTTTTTTAACCCAAAGCTAACCAAACTCCCACTAGCACCATTAAACTCCCCGCAATACGATTCATCCACTTAATATTATTGCCTTTGGTTAAAAATAGCCGCAGGCTTTTGCCACCTGTTGCGTAAATCATCATACAGATAAGCTCTGAGAGCAAAATAATGGCCACCAGCACCGCTAACTGTGGCGCAACATTGTATTGTACGTTAATAAAAGGAGGTAATAAGGAAATCATAAACGCCCATCCCTTAGGGTTGGCAATGGCGGTTACAAACCCCTGTGAAAATAATGAATATCGGCTCACGGCTGTTGTGTTATGCGTATCAACCGACATCTTTCCTTTCGCACGCCACATATTAATGCCAATGTAGATTAAATAAGCGCCACCTAGCCATTTTAAAATATCAAATGCACTGGGGTAATTAAGCATAACGCTGGCTACACCAAGCACCGCGGCTACCGCAACGCTAGCGACACCTAATAGCTCGCCAATCATCATCCATAAAGTTCGGCGCACGCCTATACTCATGCCTAAAGTCATGGCCAGTGTCATGCACATACCAGGAGTAATAGACACAAAAAAGAACGTAGGAACAAATACCGCAAGTGCAGCTACATCAATCATTTAAAGCTCGCAATAGGTTAAAAAAGTAGTGTTAATTTTGAATGAAAGGGTAAAGGAAAAATAGCTATCGGTAAATTAGAAATAACAGCATCGAGAGTCGGGCTAAGAGCACCGAGCTTAGCCCGAGGCCCGAGACACGTAGCTCGAAACTCTTAGCAAATTAATTTACTGTTGTTTCAGTGTCTACTTCGTTATCACTTAGCAAGTACTTATCAAGCCACTGCTCTTGCTCCCACAGTACATGTAATAAGCTTTTACGGGCACGGTAGCCATGAGCCTCATAAGGAAGCATCACTAAACGCGCTTCTTTACCCAAGCCTTTAAGTGCAGCATACATACGCTCACTTTGCATTGGGAAAGTGCCGTGAGATTAAGAGTGGATCTTCTTGATCTCACGGCACAATACACTATTGAATCGGTTGTTCTACCATATCAACTGGTTCAACGTTATCACTTAATAAATACTTATCAAGCCACTGCTCTTGCTCCCACAGTACATGTAATAAGCTTTTACGGGCACGATAGCCGTGGGCTTCGTAAGGAAGCATCACTAAACGCGCTTCTTTACCCAAGCCTTTAAGTGCAGCATACATACGTTCACTTTGCATTGGGAAAGTTCCCGAATTAGGATCCTCTTGACCGTGGATCATTAACATAGGTTCGTTAATCTTCTCAGCATGGAAAAACGGCGACATGTTTGCGTACACACTTTGTGCTTGCCAAAAGTCACGTTCTTCACCTTGAAAACCAAACGGTGTTAATGTGCGGTTATACGCACCACTTCGGGCAATACCAGCCTTAAACAAGTCGCTATGCGCTAATAAGTTAGCCACCATAAATGCACCGTAAGAATGCCCTGCAATGGCAATATTGTCTTTATCAGCAATGCCCTTTTCAACCAGTACATCAACCGCTGCTTTGGCGCTAGAAACCAACTGTTTTCTAAAGTGATCATTTGGCTCACTGCCATCAACACCTACAATCGGCATTTTAGGATCATCAAATACTGCAATCCCTTTAGCTAAATAAGGCATCGGGCCCCAATAACCTATATAGGTAAATTCATATTCTGATTCGCGCACTTGTGAAGCAACCGCTTTATCTTTATATTCAAGTGGATATGCCCACATCAATACAGGTAAAGGCCCTTGTGTTTTGTCATACCCAGGCGGTAAATAAAGCGTACCAGATAGCTCAACGCCGTCATCGCGGGTATAACGTAATTGCTCTTTAGTCACCCCTTTAAATGCAGGATACGGATGCTCAAACTGAGTCAGTTGCGTTAAGCTATCTTTATCTAAATCACGAATAAAAAAGTTAGGCTGCTGCGTTTTAGATTCACGAATAGTAATAATACGCTTACCTTCATCGTCTAATAAAGCACGCACTCGCTCGTAGTAAGGTGCAGCAGATTGCCAAATTCGTTTAGAGCTGTTTGTTTTTACATCGTATTGATCTAAAAATGGAATATTTCCTTGCTCAGATGCTCCATTACCACGAAGGTAAATGTAACGTCCACCAACGACTTTTATAACACGTGTTCCTAAGTCGTTACGCTCATATATGGCACTACCAGGGTCTTTGTAAGCATCATTGTAACTGCGCTCTGAAAATAGCACACGATTGCTATCAGCATTACGTGGCTGAATAACATAAGTACGCACTTGTCTGTCACTAAAGCGCCAATCACTTAGCATGGCAATGCTGTCATTACCCCACTCTATACCTGCATAACGGCGCTCTACTTTTGCAAACAACTTTGGTTCGCGTTTAAACGGTGCACGTAAACTATAAAGGTAATCATGATGCTCAACCTCAGTTTTCATATCGCCGCCATCTTGCGCTTCGGCCCAAATAACCTCTGCGCCCTGATCAGCACGCCACTCAAAATTACGACGACCAGTGCGTACACTGTCATACCCTTGAGGAATGTTGTCGGCAAGGGGTTGCTTAGCCAGTTCGACTAAAGCATACCCACGCATTCCCCATATTTGCCATGTAGTTGCAAAACGGCTGTAAGGCACTTGATACGAAAATGGCTCGTCGATGGTCGCGACTAAAATATTGGTTGAATCAGGCGAAATTGAAAACGATTTAAATAAGCCAGCACGACCAATTTGCTGAGCCTTACCATCAAGCGTTATATATGCTAATTGCCCTTGGCCATAAAACTTAAACTGTGCTTCATCAAATGGGCTGGTTAATAAATTTTGATAAGTACGCGCTGGCGCTTTTTCACCGCTACTTTGTTGAATAACTGGTACCGTACTTTGGGTATCATTGGTTAATCTGGGTTTGTCTAAGTTAACCGCTAAATTAGCCACAATCGCTGTGCTATCGGGTAACCACTGATAAGGTGTAGCAGTTAATACTGAATTAAGTGCAAGCTCATTTAACTGCTTTGCTTGCTTGGTTTTAACGCTATAAACCCAAAGCCGTGCGTTATCCGATTGTTCAACAATAAACGCTAAATACTCGCTATTTGCTGACCAGCGAGGGGAGCGAATAATCCCCTGCGGCAAATTATTTACGTTAACCACAGTACCACTTTCTACATGCTTAAGTTCTAACGCACTGTATTTAGCACTAACCCGTGAGCGTGAAAAGTTAGCTGGGTTGAGCTTTATTCCCGCAAGCTTAAATTCTTCTTTTGCCAGCTCATCAAGCGACACAACACGCTTTCGTTCAAACAAAGCAAGCCACTGGCCATCATTTGATAAAGAGCTAGTAGGGGCTAACTTAGCATCTACGAGTGTAGCAAGCGCAGGTGAAGGGGTTTGATATCCTTGCTCTGCATAACTTGCAGGCAATAAAACAATGCAGCCTACCAAGGCAATTAACAGCCTAAAAGCATTCATGTTTTTATCCTTTTTATTTTTGAATATTACCGGATATATAAACACGTTTTGCACCATTCATAAAGTGTTAAGCTAAGTAATGACTTAAGTAGCCTGAATACGCTAAAATACACGCCTATTTACTCAACGCTAAAATTGGTTGTTTATGTCCATTAATTTGCAGCATTTTAGTTTTTCGAAATCATACTCTGCTTTTTAAATACCGTTACAGCTTTTAAAAATATACCACTGTGTTTGAGTCTGTTTTTCCATCAAATAATTAGAGAATCTAGCCAATGAAAAAAGTGCTGGTAATTGGCTATGTATGGCCAGAGCCCAATTCATCTGCTGCAGGTACGCACATGATGTCGTTACTAAATGCGTTTAGGGCGCAAAACTGGGATGTTGAGTTCGCCACGCCCGCACTGCCTACCGAACACATGGTTGACCTTGCCGACTTTGGTATAACCAGCCAAAGCATCGCTCTTAACTGCGATAGTTTTGATGACTATGTTAAAGCTTACAACCCCGATTTAGTGATGTTCGATCGTTTTATGATGGAAGAACAATTTGGTTGGCGCGTAGATAAGCATTGTCCTAATGCACTTAAGATTTTAGATACCGAAGATTTGCAGTGCCTGCGTAATGCTCGCCATGAGGCGCATAAAGCTGAGCGTGAATTCAACCATAACGATTTACTATCAGACATAGCTAAACGTGAAATAGCCGCTATTTTACGCTGTGATCTCAGCTTAATTATCTCAAGCTATGAGATGGAACTACTCAATGAAGTGTTTAAAGTTGAGCCTAGTGTGTTACATCATCTACCTTTTATGGTTGATTTAAGTGCCTTACCTGAGCAAACTAAATCGTATGAACAACGCCAACACTTTATGACCATTGGCAATTTCCGACATGCCCCAAACTGGGATGCGGTACTCTATTTACAAAAAATTTGGCCGCTTATCCGCAAACAACTACCGCAGGCAGAATTGCATATTTATGGTTCCTACCCACCGCCAAAAGCCACCGCGCTTAATAATCCTAAAACCGGCTTTTTAATTAAAGGTTGGGCCGATGATGCGTATGAAGTAATGCAAAGTGCGCGGATTTGCTTAGCTCCTTTGCGTTTTGGGGCAGGTATTAAAGGTAAACTTTTAGAAGCCATGATCATGCAAACTCCAAGCATCACCACGCCTATTGGCAGCGAAGGTATGCACAGCACGCTACCTTGGCCAGGTGTGGTAACAGCAGATGTGCAAGCTTTTGCAGATGCCGCAGTCTCTTTATACAACAACGAGGCTAAATTTAGCGAAGCACAAGCCGCTGGCGGCCTTCTGCTTAATACTCTGTATGACAAAGTACAGTTAAGTGCTCAATTAATTGAAAAAATCGACTCAATAAGCAGTAATTTAGATGCTCACCGGATGAAAAATTTCACGGGTCAAATGCTCAAACACCATACCATGCGCAGCACACAATATATGTCGCAGTGGATAGCAGAAAAAAATAAAAAATAACATTAAAAATCACTAGACAGGCGGCGATTTGTGTTTAAAATCGCCGCAAATAAACTTGGGCAATTTTAGCATTATTGCCTATATTTTTAGCTTAGTTATTTAATAGTTGGTTCAAAACAAATTTGAAAACCGCAACGTTTACTGAAAAACGCAAATTTATCGTTAAATTGGGCAAAATGCTCCATAAATACGGTACACCTGCCTATCGCTTAGAAGCCCACTTAATGGAAGTGGCGACTTATTTAGATCTTAAATCATCGTTTGTTATGTCGCCCACGTCGGTTACCTTTGTTATTTGGACCGATGGCCATGAAGATGAATATACCCATGTTGCCCGCGTTGACCCAGGCGATCATGATTTAGGTTCACTTGCCGATACCGATGACCTAGTTAATAAAATGCTTAATGGTGAGCTCACGTTGCAAGAGGTTGATCAGCAACTTGATATTATTTTTGATGCCCCAAATCCATATAACAGAGTGCTGACAGGCGTTGCCTTTGCCACCTCTGGCGGCGCATTTGCAATGCTTATGGGCACCAGTTGGAATGATGTTCTGTGGTCTGGGTTATTAACCTTTATTGTATACTTATTTGTATTGTGGTCGGCCCGTTCGAAACGTGTGGCTCACATGCTTGAGCCATTAGTGGCAATAGTGTCGGCTATTCTTGCTTGTGCTATTAGCGTTCATTTAGATGCACACATCAACATTCGATTAATTGTGCTTTCTGCCATTATTGTGTTTATACCCGGTTTAGCCCTTGCACTTGGCCTTGCTGAACTTGCAGCCAGACATTTAGTATCGGGCACAGCTCGCGTTATGGACTCATTTATGTTGCTGTTTAAGCTTTATTTTGGGGCTTTTATTGGTCTTGCTATTGGCTTTGCGGTCTTTGGGCAAGCCGATTTCGTACAACCAGAGCCGTTACCAAAGTGGACTGCATGGCTCGCTATTTTACTTTTATGTAGTAGCTTAATCGTTATCTTTAGAACAAAGCTTAAACATGCAATCTGGTCTATTGCCTCAGGCTTTATAGCTTATGGCACCAGTATTGGGCCTGCTATATATTTAGATTTAAATTACACGTTAGGCACCTTTATTGGTGCATTTTCAGTCGGTGTATTTAGCAACTTATTTAACCGTGTTGCCAATGCTCCGGCCTCTATTGTAGCTATGCAGGGATTAATTGTATTAGTGCCTGGGAGCAAAACGTATATTGGTTTAAACTCACTAATTGAAGGCCAAGACTTTGTTTATGCAGATCATATTGGTCAGCAAACGTTTTTAATCTTTATGTCGCTGGTGGCAGGACTTATTTTTGCAAACGTGGCACTTCCTCCTAAAAAGAGTCTATAGATTTATGCGCGGTTTTAAGCCGCGCTTTTGCATAACTACAACATTAAACCTCCTCTTTTGAGGATTAATCGCATTTTTTAGTATATTGAGAACACCTTGCTATAATGGCTGAAATCTAATAAAGCAAAGGAAATAACAATGCTAAAAACTAGCTTAGCGATAGCAATTGGGCTTTCAAGCTCACTTGCATTTGCGCAATCAGCAATTACTGTTGAAGACATTCCAAAAGTAAAATCAGTAATACAAACAACCGTTAGCCCAGATGGCGACAGTGTTGCATTTACCCGTTCGTTACCTCGCACGCTTTACGTTGACGAAAATGGCAGCAATTACAGTGAGCTTTATGTTGTTGACGATAAAGGTGTTGAACGCCCTTTTATTACCGGTTCAGTTAATATTAAAAGCCTACAATGGTCAAACGACAGCAAAACAATTTACTTTTTAGCGAAATTAAAAGACGACAAATATACTTCGCTTTACCAAATACCTGTTGATGGCGGCCAAGCACAAGCGGTTATGTCATTAAAAGACACATCTATTTCAAGCTATCAGTTAAGCCCTGATAACAAGCAAGTCGCTATTTTAGCAATGCCAGCTGCTGATAAGTCAGAAAAAGAACTTAAAAAACTTGGCTTTAAAGCAGAAGTGTACGAGCAAGGCCTTAAAAACAAGCAGCTTTTTATTGTAGATTTAGCTAAAGCCGACAAGCCACTTACCCCTACCGCACTCAATGTTGATAACTACGTGAGTGACGTTAATTGGGCTGCGAATGGTGAAAAGCTTCTGGTTAAAACTCAACCTACTGCACTAATTGATGATAAATACACAAAATCGATGTGGCACTTGTTTGATATTGCCAGCAACAAAGTCACCTTATCGTTTAAAACTGAAGGTAAGTTAGGCGATGCCGAGCTTTCTCATGACGGGAAATACATTGCTATTTTAGGTGCAGAAGATAAGCACGACCCTGCAACTGGCCGCTTATTTATTGCCGATACTAAAACCGCCGAAATCACTGAATGGTTACCTAACTTTATGGGCCACGTTGTTGACTTTGAATGGTCGCATAAACGTAACACGCTTAACTTTATTGCCAATGTGGGCACAGAAAGTTTTGTTGCGAGCATTAAAACCGGCTCTAACAAATACAAGAAGCTAGTAAAAGAGGGCAAATTTATTGCCTCACAGCTAAGTGTTTCTGATTCAGATAAAACACTAGCACTTCGTGGTAACACGGCAAAACACCCTAACGAAGTCTTTATTGTGCGCAGTAACAAGGCAAAGCGTTTAACTGATTCAAACAGCTGGTTAAACGACAAACGCTTTGCTAAACAAGAAACAATTACGCTCAAAGCACGTGACGGTGTAGAACTTGATGGTGTATTAGTTTACCCTCTCGATTATGAAAAAGGCACACGCTACCCACTAATTATGTCGGTACACGGTGGCCCTGAAAGTCATGATAAAAATGGCTGGGTAACTAACTACTCGCGTCCTGGTCAAATGGGCGCTGCACGTGGTTACGCGGTATTTTACCCTAACTACCGTGGCTCAACAGGTAAAGGCGTAGATTACTCTAAACTAGGTCAAAACGATTACGCAGGTAAAGAGTTTGACGACTTAGTTGATTTTAAAAATCACCTTGTTGATATGGGATTAGTTGATACTAAACGCGTGGGTATTACCGGTGGTTCTTACGGCGGTTATGCATCAGCGTGGGGCGCAACAAAGCTAACTGAGCACTTTGCTGCCAGCGTTATGTTTGTGGGTGTCACTAACCAGCTATCTAAATTTGGTACTACTGATATTTCAAACGAAATGAACCTAGTTCATGCGCGTTCATACCCATGGGATAAATGGCAATGGTACCTAGAGCGCAGCCCAATTTACTGGGCGGGTCAATCTGAAACACCACTGCTTATTATGCATGGTAAAGACGATCCTCGTGTTCACCCTGCACAATCTATGGAACTTTACCGTTACATGAAAGTGCAAGGTAAAGATGTTCGCCTTGTTTACTACCCAGGCGAAGGCCATGGTAACCGTAAAGTAGCGGCACAGTACGATTACAGCTTGCGTTTAATGCGTTGGATGGACAACTACTTAATGGAAGGCAAAAAAGACATGCCTGCATTTGAAATTGACCATGCGGCTAAATTAAAAGCAGTGAAAGACGCTAACAAATAAGTCTTAGCTTAATACCAAAGGCCAACATAATATGTTGGCCTTTTTGTTAGTAATGCCAGGCATGCTTAGTGGCACAGCGCTGCTTATGTTACACTCTGACTAATTATTCTGATAACTGCTAATCACACTATTGCCATGTCAAACCCTGCTAGCTGCTTTACCACTTTTAATGAAAACATAGATAACCTTGCACTGCCTGAGCAGTTTACGTTTCCCTTTTATTATAAACCTCATCCGCAGGCCGTTGCCGCTGCAAAACAATTACAACAACAATTAAAAAAGCTAGATAAGGCTATTTTAGATACAGATGATATTGATGCCGGTAAAATGTTTGGCGTATTGGTTGTTCAAGATGAGTCGCAACAGCTAGGCTTTATTAGCGCCTATTCGGGGCAAATAGCGGGGATAGATGAGCAACTGCATTTTGCGCCAAATGTGGCACTTAAACATATAGACGATGCAGAATTTAGTCAGCAGAGCCAAGTGATTAACGATATTAATGCGCAAATTACAGCCTTGCAAAACAGTGATAATTATCAACAAATTGAGCAACAGTTAGTGACTACTCGCCAACACTATGAGCAACAACTTGTAGCCAAGCAGCAAGCAATGCAAGTAACTCGAAAACAGCGAAAACAGCAACGGCAAGCCGCCGGCGAACAACTCAATAATGATGAGTTTGAAAAACTGAAGAACCAATTAGCTGGGCAGAGCATTGTTGAGAAAAAACAACTACAAGCATTAAAGCAACAGTGGCAAACACGCATTGCAGCGCTTGAACAAGCACAACTAACAATAGATGATGAAATTAACGGATTAAAAAAACGCCGTAAAGTACTCTCTAAAAATTTACAAAAAAAGCTATTCGCTCAATACCAGTTTTTAAATGCAAACGGCGAAGTGACCGATTTGAATGCCATTTTTGCCAAACTGCCCGAACACACACCGCCTTCAGGTGCGGGAGATTGTGCAGCGCCAAAATTATTACAATATGCTTATAAACATAATTTAAAGCCTCTGGCTATGGCCGAATTTTGGTGGGGCGCACCGCCAAAATCGGCAATAAGACATCATTTACATTATTACCCTTCGTGCTACAGCAAATGCCAGCCTATTTTAGGACATATGCTAGAGGGGTTAAATGTTGAAGACAACCCGCTCTTGGTCAACCCTGCACAGGGTAAAGACCTAACAATTGTTTATCAAGATGATGATTTGTTGGTGGTAAATAAACCTGCTGAATTTTTATCTGTGCCAGGCATTAATATTGACGATTCGGTATATATGCGAATCAAAACTCAGTTCCCACACGCTTCGGGGCCACTTATTGTGCACCGATTAGACATGTCGACTTCAGGGCTGTTAATGATTGCGTTAAATAAACGGGTGCATAAAGCACTGCAAAAACAGTTTATAGAGCGTAGTGTAGAAAAACGTTATGTTGCTTTAGTGGCGGGTAATATTGCTGCTGAAAGTGGCACTATAGAGCTACCTTTAGTGCTTGATTTTGATGACAAGCCACGGCAAATGGTGTGTTACAAAACGGGGAAGCCGTCATTAACAACATGGCAGGTACTGGAACGTAAAAATAATACTACCCGCTTACAACTCTATCCAAAAACAGGACGTACTCATCAATTGCGTGTTCACTGTGCCCACCACTTGGGGTTAAATACACCCATTGTGGGCGACACCCACTACGGTGAAAAATCAGACCGACTACATTTGCATGCCGAGTATTTAGCTTTTACCCATCCTATTAGTCATGAACGATTAGAATTTGAAGTAGCCGCTGATTTTTAAATCTTCGCTGCTTTTAGTTGTATCGGATTCTAAAACAGTGCCATTTTTTCATATTGCAAAGTAGGTAACTTTTACCGTTGCAATATAGAAAAAATTACCTGCATTATGCAAAGCCACAATCCAAACAATATAAATATCTATAAAATTCATACTGTTAAAAATTGGCATTAGCTTTGCTTTTATTATTGTACGTATTTATTAAAGCAACTTAAAGCATCAATAAGTGCTTTTAGTCACACACAGTAAATGGCTTGCTAACCGCTTACTGTGCTCAACAGAACTTCCTACACTCCCTGTGTACTTTATTGGTTATAGGCTAACGCTTATAACCATTTTTTTTGCTTATTATTTAACGGTAAATTTTACGTCTTGATCGCGTAATAAATAAAGCGCAAAACACGCAGCCCACATCGGCCATGCTGCAAAAAACAGTAAATTATTAAAGCCATCAATGTACTGGTTGTAAGAAGACAGCGTTGATAGTCCATGCATTATAAAAATAACACCGTAAGTAATACGTTTTTTAAAACCGACTAAAAATGCTATTACTAATAATAATTGCAGTGCACCTAAAATATAAGCAATAGTATCGGTAGAGCCACTGATCCCATAAAAATGTTCAAAAATACGGGCGCTATGCCCCGGATTTACAAATTTATCTAGTGTCCACATTACCATCACAATAAACACCCCTAAGCGCAGCGATAAAAGCGACCATTGCAAACGAGTTTGTACATCTGTATTGATCGAATCTGTCATAGAATTTCCTTAAAAAAGATATAAATAAACTAATTGGCAAGTAAGACCGTATAATCGTTTTTTTATTTTCAAATAATTAAAATTAAACCTAAACTAATCTTAAGTTGATTTGTTTAAAGGCACTATTATCTAAGCGCTAAGATAAAAAATAAAAATTTTTAGCAATTGATTGAAAGATATTTTTACCTGTCTTGGTCTTTTGTGTACATCAACATATAAAAATAGAGAAACACGATTTGAAATACACGTATTTAGCTTTAACCCTCGCCCCCCTGTTAAATGTAGCATTAGCTGCTCAGGCTAATGAAACAACTAGCTCTGACCCCATTGAGCGAATTGAGGTGGCAGGTCAAGCGCTTAAATCTAAAAACCTCTCTATTAAAAACACCACAGTAAACGGCCCTTTTGGCGACAACCTGGCTTTACAAGACATAGCTCGCTCTGTGACGCCTATCTCTAAAGACTTAATTGAGCAATTAAATATAACAACATTGCACGATGTGCTCGCTGTAAGTCCTAATACATACGCGGCCAGTGGTTTTGGTGCACCAAGCTTACCGACGATCCGCGGCCAGTTAGGTGAGTTATTTCAAGATGGTACTCGACGTCAAGCAGGTAATAATGGTTTTGGTGTGCCGTTGTCGTTTAATGCGATAGAACAAATCGATGTGGTTAAAGGCGCACCACCTGTATTGTTTGGTTCAAGCCAACGTAACGGTGGCTTTGTAAACTTACACTCTAAAACAGCGTCAACTGATCAGCGCAAAGGCAATGTGAAGTTGTCTGCAGGCAGTTGGGATAAGTATAGTGCCCAAGTAGATTACAACGCACCGATTGTTGAGGATAAAATTGGCTTACGTGTTAGCTATGAACATATTGATCAGGGTAGTTATTATGACTATTCAGCCACACAAAGTGATAGCTTGTTTGCGGCATTAAAAATTTTACCGGATGATAAAAGCAGTTGGGACATTAACTTTGAACTGTACCAAACAGAATTTACCGATAACGCCGGTATAAACCGCCCTACCCAAGCGCTTATCGATCATAATCTTTACATTACTGGTCAAGGGTTACAAGCGAATGGCAGCACAGTGCCTAGCGCAGGCTCTATTATATCGCCTACAGGACAAGTCAAAATAGATACCAGCCGTGTGCTTACCGATCCTGATAATCTCAATCAAGCAACCACTTATTTAGTTCACAGTATTTATAAGCGCGCACTGTCTGATGTAATGTCGATTAAGAACATTAGTTACTTTCAACATTTGCAGCGCGAAGAAATAGCACAAAATAGTTTTGTTGAAATAATTGATGGTGCCGATACCGCACAAAACCGCACTGAACTTACGTATCAATGGAGCGATGAGCAGCAAACCTTATTTGCTGTTGATGTTCGTTATAATAAAGTATTGGGTTACAGCCAGTTTACTACTGAAGCCGACACACCTATTGATTTAACTGGCCCACTTTCAAACCGCCGCATTCCATTAACTGATACTCAAAAAGCACGTTTGGTAGAGCTACGTTCTGGTGTATATGTATCCCCTGGTGGTCAGTACGATATTAACAATGATGGCAGTGGTGATTTTAATTTATCAGATACGACAGACTCACGCTCATGGCAAACCGGCATTGCCATTCAACAAGACTCACAATGGACTGACAGCTTACGCACCAGTGCTGGCTATCGTGTTGATTACTATGATGTAGAAGCACGCGACCCCATTGCGCCTCAAGGTCAAATAGCGGCTAGTGATAGCATAAATGATACACTGCAATCAGCGCAGCTGAGCGTTAATTACTCAGTTAATGACGATTTAACCACTTATGCGGCAGCAAGTTATAACGAAGCCACCTCTAACAGCATGGCCGGCGGCAATACGTTAGGTGGTGACAATACAATTAGCGCACAAAATTTTGCTACGGAAAATACTTTAGTCGAGTTTGGCGTGAAATATGCGCCAACACAAAGCGACTGGTATGCAGATGCTGCTGTATTTAGCCAACGCCGCAGCTTACGTAATCGCGATGGTAGCAATACTGGCATTCGTACAACCGGATTCGAAAGCCAAGTATTTTACGACGCTTACCCTTACTGGGTAAGCGCAGGCTACAGTTACATTGATGCCCGTTATGATAACTCTGCGACAGGCCAAGACTCAGCTCAAATAGCCGATGCGTTTGATAATTCGCGTCCCGATATTATTGCGGGTAACAGCATTGGTGCACCAAGTTATACAGCTTTTGCTCCCTCAAACCGTCAAGTACAAGGGATCCCAGAGCAATCGTTAAGCTTAAACGCTAACTATACAATTACTTCTCAGTGGCAAGCTGGATTTTCTGCCCTGTATACTAAAAGCTACCCATTGGATTTTTTGGCTACCGTATACATTCGCGATCAGCACACCTTAAATGTTAATACCAGCTATGCGTTTACCTCAGCAACTAAATTGAGGCTTGATGTAAATAATATTACCGATCAGCAAAACTGGCGCCCTGTATTTGAAGGCGGTTATTTTGGCGCGACACTCGCGTTCCCAGAATTACCAATTAACGCTAAGCTCACGCTTACCCATAACTTTTAAACCGTTTGAGAGATAGCATGTTAAAAAAATTAAGTTTGTTATTACTGGCGGCGATAGGTGTCGGCTTATTCTTTTTTTATGACCTAAACCAGCTTCTTACCCTTGACGGGCTAAAAGGGTCAATGGCGCAATTTGATCAGTACAAAGCCCAATCACCGTTTTTGGTGATCGGAGGGTTCTTTTTACTTTATATATTAGTGACCGCGCTATCACTGCCCGGTGCAGCTATTTTAACGCTAGCCGCAGGTGCATTATTTGGTTTGGCGCAAGGTCTATTAGTTGCCTCGTTTGCCTCAAGCATTGGTGCTACGTTGGCATTTTTAGTGTCACGTTATTTATTGCGCGATACCATAAAAAAACGCTTTCCTGAACGTTTAGCCGCTATAGATACTGGGGTTGAAAAAGAAGGCGCATTTTACTTATTTACGCTGCGCTTAGTGCCTGTTTTTCCGTTCTTTTTAATTAATTTATTAATGGGTTTAACCGCTATTAAGTCATGGACTTTTTACTGGGTAAGCCAAGTAGGCATGCTGGCGGGTACCTTTGTATTTGTAAACGCAGGTACGCAACTTGCGCAAATAGAGAGCTTATCTGGCATTTTATCGCTGGATTTAATTTTATCGTTTGCGTTATTAGGGGTATTCCCGTTAATTGCAAAAAGCCTAATAAATGCAATAAAAAAACGTCGCGTATACAAAAATTACACTAAACCTAAAAAGTTTGACCGTAACATGATTGTTATTGGCGCAGGTGCTGGCGGCTTAGTGACAAGCTACATTGCAGCAGCAGTTAAAGCCAAAGTAACCCTAATTGAAGCCGGCGAAATGGGTGGCGACTGTTTAAACTACGGGTGTGTGCCAAGTAAAGCCGTTATTAAAAGCGCTAAAATTGCTGAGCAAATTCGCCACGGTGAACACTACGGCTTAGAAAACATGGCACCGCAGTTTTCGTTTAAAAAAGTAATGGCACGTGTACATAAAGTAATTGCCGACATCGCCCCGCACGATAGCGTTGAGCGCTACACAAACCTTGGTGTAGATGTTGTAAAAGGCTACGGTAAATTATTAGACCCGTGGACTGTAGAAATTAAACTTAACGATGGCGGCACGCAAACACTCACAGCCCGTACTATTGTTATTGCCACTGGTGCACGCCCATTTGTACCGCCATTACCTGGTATTGAAGAAACAGGCTATGTAACAAGCGATACATTATGGACTAAATTTGCTGAGCTTGAAGAAGCCCCTAAAAAGCTTGTTGTACTTGGCGGTGGTCCAATTGGGTGTGAACTTGCACAAAGTTTTGCACGCTTAGGCTCAAATGTTTCGCAAATTGAAATGGCTGAACGCATTATGATCAAAGAAGACTTAGAAGTGTCTACCTTTGCTCACGAAGCGCTGACAGAAAGTGGCGTAAACATTTTAACCTCGCATCAGGCACTACGCTGTGAAGCGCGCGACGGTAAAAAATTCATTGTGGTAAAACATAACGATACCGAAATCGATATTGAATACGATGAACTACTATGTGCTGTTGGCCGAAGCGCTCGCCTTAAAGGTTACGGCCTTGAAGAACTTGGCATAGAAACTAACCGCACTGTAGTTACTAACGAATACCTTGAAACGCTTTACCCTAACATTTTTGCCGCGGGCGATATTGTAGGCCCGTATCAGTTTACACACGTAGCTGCTCACCAGGGTTGGTACGCAGCAGTAAATGGCTTATTTGGTAATCTTAAAAAGTTTAAAGTAGATTACCGTGTCATTCCGTGGACCACATTTATTGACCCTGAAGTAGCACGTGTTGGCTTAAACGAGCAAGACGCTATTGATAAAGGCATAGATTATGAAATCACTCGCTTTGAATTTGAAGAGCTAGACCGCGCCATTACCGACAGCGCAACCAAAGGCTTTATAAAAGTAATTACCCCTAAAGGCAAAGACAAAATACTCGGTGTTACAGTGGTATCTGAGCACGCTGGCGATTTAATAGCTGAGTTTGTACTGGCAATGAAACACGGTTTAGGCCTTAACAAAATACTAGGTACAATTCATAGCTACCCTACGTGGGCTGAAGGTAACAAGTACGCAGCAGGCGAGTGGAAACGCGCTCATGCACCAGAAAAAGTACTTAACATGCTTGAAAAATACCACGCATGGCGCAGAGGCTAATATGTTTAAAACACCTTTAAAAGCGCTATTGTTAGGGTCAGCTTTGCTTGCAACATCGTTTGCAAGCAAAGCTGAAAACATGCACGATAGCTGGGATGCGTTATTAAACAATCATGTTGTAGCTATTAACCATGGTCACAGCACTGAGGTTGATTATGCAGCAATTAAAGCTAAGCACAGTGAGCTTAAAAGCTATTTAGATTCGTTATCGGCGGTTACGCAAAACGAGTTTGATATGTGGGAAAAACCAAAGCAACTTGCGTTTTTAATCAATGCGTATAATGCCTTTACTGTTGAGCTTATATTAACTAAGTACCCAGAACTTAAATCGATTAAAGATTTAGGCAGCTTTTTTAGCTCACCGTGGAGCAAAGAGTTTGTGCCATTACTTGGTAAAACGCGCAGCCTTGATGATATAGAGCATGGTTTAATACGTGGTAATGGTAAATATAACGACCCACGTATTCACTTTGCAGTAAATTGCGCAAGTATTGGCTGCCCTGCACTTCGTGAAGAAGCATACAATGCCACTGACTTAGAAAGCCAACTGCAAGAGCAAACGGTGCGTTTTTTATCAGATATGACTCGTAATATAGCGCAAGATAACACGCTAAGTGTGTCTTCAATATTTAAGTGGTACGGCGATGATTTTGAACAAGGCTTTAAAGGCGCCAATACGCTACAGCAGTTTTTTATGCAATACCCTAAAGCACTCAAGCTGACACCCGCTCAGCAAAAAGCACTTAAAAATAACAACATGAAAGTTAAGTTTTTAGACTACAACTGGGATTTAAATGCTCGCCAATAAATTTTGGCAAACATTATCGCGATACAGCTTATTCTGTGTCGCCTTTTGCATTTGCCTTGTTATTAGTTTTAAAAGCCTAGCAAGTACACAATTACAAAGCCGTTGGCAGCAAGTTGAAAAGTTAGGTAAAGACCAAAGCGTATATTTTTATGCATGGGGCGGCGATGCGCAAATAAATGCCTATATTCAGTGGGCGGCTGAGCAAGTAAAAGCTAAATATAACATTGAGTTAGTGCATGTAAAGCTTAGCGACACCAGCGAGGCCGTTAGCCGCGTACTCGCTGAAAAATCAGCAAACAATAACGATAAAGGCAGCGTAGATTTAATTTGGATAAACGGTGCTAACTTTGCCACCATGAGCGAGCACTCATTATTACTTAAACAATGGGCTAATAAGCTGCCTAACTTTAGCTATACCGACCCTAGCAATAACCCTGCGGTTAATTTTGATTTTGGAATACCCACTAATGGAATGGAAGCCCCTTGGGGTCAAGCATCGCTCACCTTTTACTACGACAGCTTAGCAATAGATGGCACTGCAAATAACACACTACCAACAACCCTAAACCAATTACTTAGCTGGAGCGCACAAAACCCAGGGCGCTTTAGTTACCCAAAGCCACCTGATTTTTTAGGAATGAGCTTTTTAAAATACGCGCTTGTTATGCTACATCAACAAAGCGATGACTCACTTAAAGCGCAGTTAAATCAGCTAGCTACTGCACAAAACACAGCTCAAATATTAAACCCGTTATGGAACTTTTTAAATAAGCTGCACCCAACACTTTGGCGCGGCGGTAAACACTTTATGCAAAGTGGTGCACAAATGCGCCGCTTAGTAGGCGACACCGAGCTAAGCATAGCGTTTACGTTTTCAGCGCCCGAAGTACCCGCCGCCGTTAAACGTTATGATTTACCAAAAAGTATTCGCAGTTATGCTATGCAAGATGGCAGTTTAAGTAACACCCACTTTGTAGCCATACCTTATAATGCAAGCCATGCACAAAGTGCGCAATTAGTGGCTAATTTTTTATTAAGTCCAAAGGCGCAAGCACATAAGCAAAAACCTTCAGTTTGGGGGGATAAAAGTGTATTGATTCAATCTACATTGAGCCAAAAGCAGCAAGCCTTGTTTAAAACGGTGGAACCGCATCCAAGCGCATTACCCTTAAATAGCATTAAACGCACGCTTAGCGAGCCACACCCAAGCTGGGTAAACGCTATTATGCAAGGTTGGCAAGCGCGTTTTGGAGTAAGCCAATGAGTGTTGTTTCTAATAAGTTAGCAGCGAGCTCAACACTTAAACCACACAAAAGCGCCGATATGTTTAGTAAATTAGTTAAATTAAGCCCACATTTTTTACTGGCATTGCTAATTTTACCGGTAATAGGTGGCCTAATCAGCGTGCTATTGCCCGCTTTTGGTTATGCACCAGTACTTGAGCATACAACACTTGGCCTACATGGCTTTACTATGCTTGTGCAAACACCCGGCCTAACACACATGGTTATGCTAAGTGTTAGCAGCGGATTAATAAGCACCTTACTTGCCTTTATCATTACGTTAATGATTTTAGCGGCATTTTTTAATAGCCCGTGGCTTAACCGTATTCAGCGTTTACTAAGTCCCATACTCGTAATCCCCCACGCAGCAGCCGCTATAGCCGTTGGTTTTTTAATTGCTCCTTCGGGTATGATCTCGCGTTTAGTATCGCCTTGGTTTAGTGGATGGGAACTTGCCCCTAACGGCATGTTTCCGCATGACGCGTTTGGTATAAGTATAATTTTAGGCTTAACCCTTAAAGAGCTACCTTTTTTACTGTTAATGGCGCTAGGTGTGCTTGCCCAACCTGAGCTTGGCAAAAAACTGCGCCAACAACATAAAGTAGCGCTTAATTTAGGCTACTGCCCTATGACTGCTTTTTTTAAAGTGATTCTGCCAAGCCTTTACCCATTGCTGCGCCTACCGATTTTAGCCGTATTGGCTTATGCCAGCGCAAGTGTAGAAATGCCACTTATTTTGGGGCCAAATACTCCACCCACATTGGCTGTAGCCATTATGCATTGGTTTAACGACGTAGATTTAAACCTGCGTATTAAAGCTTCTGCGGGGGCATTATTGCAGCTTGTACTTACTGGGGGTTTACTAGCTCTTTGGCTTGGCGGCGAAAAAACTATAAAAGCATTATTTAGTGATTTACTAACCAATGGCGAGCGAGAATATGGCGGTGTTTATTGGCAAAAAATAACGACCGCATTAACAGTATTTATAATTGGCTTTATTTTGCTCTCGTTAATTGGCTTAATTATGTGGTCGGTTGCCGGATTTTGGCGTTTTCCGGCGGCATTGCCCGATCAGCTCACGCTACTTCACTTTAAAAGTGCGCTAATGCAAATGCAAAGCCCGCTTTATAATACCCTTGCTATAGGGCTAGTTACTACGTTATTTGCCATTATTATTACCCTTTTGTGCTTAGAGTCAGAGCAGTTAAGTGCAAAACCCATGTCGCGCTTTACCAGCTTAATTATTTATTTACCGTTGCTTGTACCAAGTATTGCGTTTTTATTTGGCCTAGTGTGGCTGCAACAATTAGTAAATAACCAGGCCGCGTTTTTTAATGTGGTATTTACCCATTTATTGTTTGTACTGCCGTATGTGTTTTTATCGCTTGCGAGCAGTTATAGGCGATTAGACCCTCGTTTTGCTCATGTAGCAGCAAGCCTTGGCGCAACACCCTGCAAAGTGTTTTTACAAGTAAAATTACCCCAGTTATTTGCCCCTATTTTAATTGCGGCGGCACTTGGTTTGGCCATTAGCTTTGGCCAATATTTGCCTACACTTTTAGCCGGTGGCGGGCGCATAGCAACCATAACAACCGAAGCGGTCACCCTTGCTAATGGCGCAAGTAGGCGCACCAGTGCAGTGTATGCCATTATGCAAATGGCATTACCACTCATTGGCTTTATACTGGCGTGGGTTTTACCTAAGTACTTTTTTAAAAGCGCACATCGCTAACCCATAAATTAAAAGGTTTTTAATGCAGTCATCTTTAGAGATTAAAAATTGTGAGCTTTATCGTCAACACGAGCAATTACTAAGCTTAAACGAGCAGGTAAAAGGCGGCGAAATACTCACTATTATGGGGCCATCAGGCAGTGGTAAATCAAGCTTTTTAAATTGGCTTACGGGTACATTACCCAGTGGTTTTAGCGCAAACGGCGAAGTGTGGCTTAACGGTAAAAACATTAATAACTTACCCGCACATTTACGCCACATAGGCGTGCTTTATCAAGATGCGTTATTATTTTCGCATTTATCGGTAAGCGGTAACATTGCCTTTGCTATGCCTAAAGGCAATAAAAAACGGCGCCTTGAAAAAATAGAGCACGCCCTTGAACAGGTAGGATTAAAAGGCATGGCTAATCGCCACCCCGACAACCTCTCTGGTGGACAACAAGCCCGCGTTGCTTTATTGCGTATGCTATTAAGCGAGCCAAAAGCTATTTTACTTGATGAGCCCTTTAGCAAGCTCGACACCCAATTAAGAGTAGATACGCGCGAGCTAGTATTTAGCCAAATACGCGAGCATAAATTGCCCGCTATTATGGTAACCCACGATCATAGCGATGCAGAGGCCGCAAACGGCAAACTGATCACCTTAAATTTAGCCAAATAAACGCACAAAAAGTACAAGGCACCAAGCATGTTAGACAAATACATCACCCCAATAATAAAGCCACTGTTAACCCCCGTTGTAGCGTTAATGCACAAGCGCGGCATAACGCCCGACCAACTTACTGTGGCAGGCTTTTTAATAGGGCTATTAGCAGTGCCATTAATTGCGTATGAAATGTGGTACGCAGCGTTAACGGCTATTGCTTTAAATCGTATTTTAGATGGGCTAGATGGCGCATTGGCACGCCATGCAAATTTAAGTTCAAGCGCTGGCGGTTTTTTAGATATTACCCTCGATTTTTTATTTTACGCGGCAATTCCGCTTGGCTTTATTTTGGCAAACCCCGAGCAAAACGCCATTGCCGGGGCCGTATTACTGGCCACCTTTATAGGCACAGGCTCAAGCTTTTTAGCCTTTGCCATAGCCGCCGAAAAATTTAAGCTCGAAAAACCCCAGTTTAAATACAAAAGTTTTTACTATTTAAATGGTTTAACCGAAGGCACAGAAACCATAGCGCTATTTATTGCCTTTTGTATTTGGCCGCAGCACTTTGCCATAATGGCGAGTATTTTTGCCACTGCGTGCGCTATTACTATTTTTACACGTATACATGGAGGATATAACACGTTAAAACTCCAAGAAGCTGATGAGGTTACACAAGCCAATGAGTAATGAAATTTGGTGGCGTTTAGGGTTCTTTTTTAGCATTTTGGTTATTATGATGCTGCTAGAATCGCGTATGCCTGCGCGTAAATCGCCTATAAAAAGTAACACCCGATGGTTCGCTAATTTTGGACTGGTGTTTGCTTCATCACTAATTGCTCGCTTAAGTGTACCCATAGGCTTAACTGCCGTAGCGCTTTATAACCAAGAGCACGGTATCGGTTTATTTAATCAAATAGCCACACCAAGTAGTGTTGCTATTATTTTAAGCATGCTACTGCTTGATATACTTATATATTGGCAGCATAGGTTATTTCATAACGTGCCAATTTTGTGGCGTTTGCATCGTGTGCACCACGCCGATGCGCATGTAGATACCAGCACAGGTTTGCGTTTTCACCCTATCGAAATTGTACTCAGCATACTTATAAAATTGATTGCCGTTACCGCTTTGGGTGTACCTGCTATTGCAGTATTAATATTTGAAATTGCACTTAATGGATTAGCGCTATTTAACCACGCCAATATACGTTTACACAATGCAATAGAAAAACCACTTCGGCTTATCTTAATGACTCAAATACTGCATCGTATTCATCATAGCCAAAATCCCGAAGAAACAAATAGTAACTTTGGCTTTAGCGTAACTTGGTGGGATAGACTTTTTGGCAGCTACAAAACCAGCGCCACATTATCAGATAATAAACTAAACATCGGCTTAGCCCAATATCCCGACCCAAAACAAAACGCGTCCTTGTGGTATTTGTTAACGTTACCATTTAAAAAGTAGCAACTAGCCTAAACTAAGCAGAGAAATGGGCCTATTTCAGCTTAGTTTGTTACATTATCTAAGCTTTTGAGCTGCTACATTAACAAAAGCAGCTTATTTAAAGTAAACCAATTGTAAATTAAATAAACAAATTCTTGACCAAGTTTGAAATCCCCCATATCATTTGTAAGCGCTTACATTTATCACACACAAAAATGTAAGCGCTTACAAAATGACAAAATCAACAAATACACTATATTCTGACAATAATCAGTTGAACGGGGTTCAGTTATGAACATTGAAACAACACGCATTACTCGCCTTTTGGCTGCTATATCATTAGCGTCTTTGGCTGGCTGTGGCGGCGATGCTGCGACAACATCCAATTTTGAAAAAGTAGATCCTGCCCAGCCAGTTTCAGATTGGCAAATGGTTTGGAGTGATGAATTTGATGGCACAAGCATTGATACAAATAAGTGGAACTTTGAATTAAACTGCGCCGGCGGTGGTAATAACGAAAAACAATGTTACACCGACAGTGAACAAAATGCCTTTATTAAAGACGGTGCACTAAATATAGTCGCCCTACCTGCTGAAGAAGGTGCAGAAAAACCATACACGTCAGCCCGTTTAAATACCCGTTACAACGCTGACTTTACTTATGGTCGCTTTGAAATGCGTGCAAAACTACCGTCAGGTCAAGGTAGCTGGCCTGCATTTTGGATGATGCCAACCGACGAAGTATATGGCACTTGGCCGCGCTCTGGCGAAATTGATATTTTAGAAGCGGTAAATTTAAAAACAATCGCTGAAGATGGCACCGTTGAAGCAAATATTCATGGCACACTTCACTATGGTCGCGAGTGGCCAAATAACTCAAGCTCAGGCAAAGCTTATACTCTGCCTGAGGGAATGAATCCCGCAGATGACTTCCACACCTACGCTATTGAATGGCAAGAAGGCGAAATTCGCTGGTACGTAGATGGCTACTTATATGCCACACAACGTCGCTCTGAAGTTCGTTACAACTCTAAAGATGAGGCTGTTGGCCTTAAACATAAAGGCTGGTTTGCTGAATACTTTGAACAAGGTAATGGCGAACTTACCACTCACTGGGATAATGCCCCATTTGATAAAGATTTTTACCTTATTTTAAATAACGCCGTTGGTGGTGACTGGCCTGAAAATGTAAACAACTTAGGTGTTGACGCTGCAGCATTTGCAGAAGGTCAAAGCTTTGAGGTTGATTACGTACGGGTTTATCAATGCGCTGCAAATACTGACACAGGTAAAGGTTGTGAAACTGTGCGCCCAGGTTACGATAGCCTAGATGATGCACTTGTTGAAGGTAAAGCCCCTGTACCTACTCCACCAAGTGATGGCATTGCAAGAAACCTTGATATATTCAATGGCACATTAAACGCCAACTGGATCGCATGGGATTGTTGTGGTGGAACCACACCAGAAACTATAACCGATGCTGAAAAAGGTGACGCTATTAAGTTTAACATTAACGATAATAACGGTACTGTTTTAGGTTTTTCAACTCGTGGTGGTCACTTCCCAGATGATTTTACCGGCACCTCATCTCCATTTGACGCATCACTCCTTCTTGATCTAAATGGTCGATTAACTTTTGATATGAAAGTAGTAACGCCGCCAACATCTTCGACAACTTGGCTATTAAAAGCCGAAGCGGGTGATGGCGGACCTAATACAGGCGATGTAGCGCTTAGCGATAGTGTTGAAGGCGTAACACCGGTTACAGGCCAATGGCAAACCTATACATTTCCGCTTTCTCTACTACAAGAAAGAGGCTTAGATTTAAGTGCCATTGATGTATTAATGGTATTCCCAGCATGGCAAACTGGCGAAGGCGCTGAATATTTAATTACCAACGTGGCTATTGAGGGCGATGTAGGTGAATCACCATCAGTAGACTTATTTACAGATGGACAAAACTTAGATTGGCCGATGTGGGATTGTTGTGGCGGCTCTACTCCAACAGAAGTTATGGACGATGCAGAACACGGCTTAACCGCAGAATTCACTATTGGCGAAGCCCCCACTGTAATGGGCTTTAATACTCGTTCATCTGCTGGTGGTAGCGGTACTCCATTTGATGCAACCAGCATTTTAGAAAATGGTTTACTACAGTTTGATGTGAAAGTGATGTCAAACCCAAATAACCCAGATGCCACTTGGTTAATGAAAATAGAATCTAATGAGGGTGATACCGCGGTAGAATTACCATTAACAGATGCTGGCGATGCACCTATTGTAGGTGAGTGGAAAACTTACACCTTTACATTCGCTGACTTAGCGGGCGCAGGTTTAGATGTAAGTGCCATTGACGTAGTAATGATATTCCCAGCATGGGGCACAGGTGAAGGTGCGGTTTACCGTGTTGATAACGCTAAGATGTACGATCCTAGTGCATCAGCAGGCGATGAAATCACTATTTTCCAAAATACTGCCGCAGATATGTGGAGCATTTGGGACTGTTGTGGCGGCTCTACCCCAACAGAAGAAATTGACGATGCTGATCACGGTACTGTAGCTGAATTTGTTATTGGCTCTGCGCCAACGGTAATGGGCTTTTTAGCCGACGACGGTATCTCTTTCGATGCATCAGCAATACTAGCTAATGGCGTTGTGCAGTTTGAAATGAAAGTGGTAACCCCGCCAAATAATCCTGACGCTGTATGGACATTTAAAATTGAGTCAACAGGCGCAGCAACAGCGGTAGAGCTTCCTCTTTCACAAAGCGTTGAGGGGGAAGTACCCGTTAATGGCCAATGGCAAACCTACACATTTACATTACAGTCACTGTTTGCTGCCGGTTTAGACATTAGCGATATCAATGTACTTATGATGTTTCCAGCGTGGGGGACAGGTGAAGGCGCTGTTTACCGTATAGACAACGTGATTATCGCTAACCCGTAATCCCTAATTCAGTGGTAGGTAGTGAATTACAAGTACCTACTTACCGTAATAAATTAAGTAAAAGCAGAGCAATTATGAACACAAATAAGTTTAAAAAAAGCCCACTAGCGGCTTCTGTGTCACTTATCATCGCTGCAAGCACGCTGAATATCGCCCATGCAGCAGAACAAAATACTGTGGAACCTGAAATTGAAGTAATACAAGTTAAAGGTATTCGCGGTTCACTTATCCGCTCTATGGATATGAAACGCGATGCATCAGGGGTAGTCGATGCTATTTCTGCTGAAGAAATGGGTAAATTTCCTGATACTAACTTAGCAGAGTCACTGCAACGTATTACGGGTGTGTCGGTGAGTCGTGCAAACGGCGAAGGAAGCCAAATTACCGTACGTGGTTTTGGCCCTTCATTTAATTTGGTAACACTTAATGGTCGCCAAATGCCTGGAACGGGTAACTCACGTTCGTATAATCTGGAAAACATTGCCTCAGAAGGTGTTAGTGCCTTAGAAGTATTTAAAACTGCTCGTGCTGATGTGCCCAGTGGTGGCTTAGGTGCGACGGTTAACATTTCAACAACTCGACCTTTACAAAGACCTGGCCAGCATTTTTCGGCAACAGCTAAAGCTATTCATGATTCATCAAATGAAGCGGGTAGCGATGTAACTCCGGAAGTATCGGCTATTTATAGTAATACCTTTAGCGATGAAATGTTTGGTATTGGTTTTTCTTTTTCGCATCAAGAACGCGACTTTCAAAAGCAAAGCGCCAATATTCAAGGTTGGCAAGCAAATGTAGACCTACCTACTCTTGCTGAAGGTGATTTTATTGATCCACGCGCAGTAGATGCGCAAGGAAATCGTGTAGGTAATCACTTTTTTGCAAAAGACATGAACTACGCAATTGAAGATTTACAACGCGAGCGTACTAATGGGCAAATCACACTGCAATTTGCACCCACAGATAATTTTGTAGCAACCCTTGATTATACAGCAAGTGAGGCAACAACAGGCTCAGAAACCCTCGGCTGGGGTATTTGGAACGACTTTGGTAGCAACATTAATGGCTACGAGTTAGATGAAAATGGCACAGCTATTTATGCAGATATTAGTGGTAACGATGCATCATTTACCTCTAGTAAAAATACCACTGAAGTTAAGGCTCGTTCTATTGGCTTAAATTTAGATTGGCAAATTAATGAAACATGGCAAGTTGAGCTTGACTACCACGACTCTAAAAACGAGACAGATAACGGCGCAGACAAAGGTCTGGGTAGTGATGGGCAAGTTATTTTAGGTTCTGATCAGCTTGTAAATAAAATTTATGATTACCGCACTGGTGAAATTCCACATGCGCAAGTTAACTGGAAAAACGGTACTAGCGTATTAAGCCCTGGTGAAATTGATTCAAACTTTAGCCAGTTTATTCATTCACCTGGAGAATCAGATATTGAGCAGCTGCAATTACACACAACATGGATAAACGATAGTTTTGACATTGGTTTAATTGAAGTGAAGTTTGGTGGTTCGCGTACAGAACAAAATACCGGTGGTTATGAAGCATGGAGTGGCTTAGTTGGCGGCCCTGGTTTTAACCCTTCTTACACCGAGATATTCCCTGATGGTATGTTTACCCTTAATAACACTTCAGGACTATTAGACCAATTTGCTGGTGGTGGTAACAATTTACAACCTAACTATTATTATAGCTTTGATTTTGATGAAGCTGTAGCAAGACAAATGGCATACCTTACTGCTGATGTAACCGGTGGCGATGCCTATGCGCCTAATGCCTATCTTGATGGTATTGACAGTCAAAGCGCTGTTGAAGAAATTACCAACAGTATTTATGTTCAATCACGTTGGGAATTTGAAGTTAGCAATTACTACATAAAAGTAAATGCCGGCCTTCGTTATGAAGAAACCGATGTAAGTAGCTCTGTTCGTCAACGCGTTGAGCAACAAGTAAATTGGATAAGTGCTTCAGAGTGGATCACTCAATATGAAGCTGGCGGCGATGACAACTTCTTAGTTCAAGAAGGAAGTTACGATATTTTACTACCATCAATCGACCTAAGTGTTGACGTAACCGATGACTTAGTTGCTCGCGTATCATGGGGTAAAACTATGTCGCGCGCGCCATTGGGCGATTTAGCCGGTGGTCGTAGCCTTACAGGCAGCCCAAAACCGGGGGCACGAGTAGGTAGCCAAGGTAATACAGGATTATTGCCATTTGAATCAACAAACCTTGACCTATCATTAGAGTATTACTATTCAGAAGGCAGCTATGCATCAGTAGGTTACTTTAAAAAGGACGTTGATAACTTTATTCAAACCACCATTACTCCAACCACCATTGAAGGCTTACATGATATTTTAAATGGCCCACGCTATTTACAAGCGGTTAGTGATATTGAAGCTCGTGGTGATCAAGCAACAAGCGATGCTATTTTTGCACAAATGCTTGCTAATGGTGATGGCAATGCAAACGGCCAAATTGAACCAAATAGTAATGATCCACTTATTACTTGGAATATTAGCCAACCACAAAATACCGATAGTAAATCAGTCGATGGTTTTGAAGTAGCAGTACAACACTTAATTGGTGAGACAGGCTTTGGGGTCGGTGTAAATGCAACGTTTGTTGACGGCGATGTTGAATTTGATACAGACAGCCTAGACCAACAAGCTCCATTAACAGGGTTGAGTGATTCAGCTAACTTCCAAGCGTTTTACGAAAAAGAAGGTTTATCTGTAAAAGTAACTTACGCTTGGCGTGATGCATATTTAATTGGTGTAGGCCAAGCGCAAGGCTCTGCTGATGCACCACCACAATACGCCAAATCATATGGTCAATGGGATATGAGCGTAAATTATGACGTTAATGAAAATGTGACGGTATTCTTTGAAGGTATTAACCTTAATAATGAAACCGAGCAAGGGTATGGTCGTTACGAAGAGCAGTTCTTATTTGCTCGCCAGTATGGTCCACGCTACGCAATTGGCGCCCGTTATTCGTTTTAAACTAACCCCTAGTTAGAAAGTTAAGCCGCTTGTTACAACAAGCGGCTTTTTTTATAACAGTTTAATTTTTTCTAATAGCTTATCGGTTGTCCAATCAATATCGTTATAGGCAATATCAGGTTTGTAGTAATCGCCCTTTCCTCTTGCTCTATTAACATACACTTTATTAGGAACTATCACTTTACCTAAGCCTGAAGGTAAATCGGCTAAACGTACCTCCATATACAGCGAGTCTGCGCTACTGGGTGCACCAAACAACGTGGTATTTTCAAAAAGCTTAAACTTATCTAGCGCATCTAAACAAGCACTAGCGCATTGCGGCGGCACTATAACAAACACCTTAGTTTTAAAGTCACTCACTAACGGCTCTTCTGGTAGGTTATTTAGCGTATTAGTCTCTCGTTCTACATAAAATGGATCACCACTTTTAAGTGATAAAGCCATACCTGCTGCTATTTCTTTAATCAGTTCATGAAATTCAGGTTGATCTTTTACCACGTCAATTAACGATTTAACATAGTTGGTATTGTCTTTTGACGCTCTCCACCACACTTGTTCGTTTTGAGTAGTACCAGCTGTTTTTTGTTCTACTACTTTTTTGCCCCATAATTCTTTGGCTATTTGTGAGCTCCAATAAGATGAACCACCTTGGTTATGGCGCAAGTCTAATACCACGGCTTTTGCTGTAAGTAGCTTGCTACGTTGCTGTTTTATTTTTTCAAACACTTTTTTGTAGTCAGCTGTTTGTTTATCATTTACTGAAAAGCTAGGCATAGCAATCCACGCAATGTTTTTTTCAGGCCAGATTAAATCAATGGGAAGTTCATCACCATTGTAGGCATTTTCTAAATGCTTACTGACTGATTTAGGCCTTACAGACCAATTTAAAACCTGTTTATGGGTATTGCCATTGGGTTTAACAAACTCGCATTCTTTTAGGGGGACTAAAAATGGATTCCCTACATCCGTTAGTAACCGCCAACCTTGCTGCCACCAATGCCCTGGTTGAGCAACTTGCCCATGAAATGTAAACACTCTTTTGCGCATCAAAGCTTCAGTACTTTGCCCATCACATTGGCTTACAATATCCCCTTTTTTAATAGTGCTAATTTCACTGTAATACACTTTTAGCGCATCACCTCGCCATAAAGCACTAAAGCCGGGCCAGCGACGCGCAGGCCTGTCGATGCTTGAAAACGCACCAGCATGACCATCTTGTAACACCGTGCTAAAACGTGCAATTGCCGCTGCATGCGCCTGCGGCCCAATCGCTTGCTTAGACAGAGTAAGCGCCTCTGCTTTAGCTTGCTTTAATAACTCAGGAAAGGCTGGGTTGTTAACATCAAACATGCCAGGGTGATTTTTTGCCGATATGCTGTAAGCAGCTTCAATATCACGCTCAGTAACACTGCGCCATTGCTCTGGGGTTGTAGGAGTAAGCGATAATTCGGCCATGCTCAAGGTAGGCGTAATTAATAAAGCGCTCAATAAAGTACGGCTAACCATTTTTGTTTTTCTGTTCATGAAAATCCATTTTAAATTAAGTTATATAATTACTGTAAACTCATTTGGTGGAACTAAAAATATCTTAAATCCAATAAGTTTCAGCAATTTTTTACAGCAATAACTTAGCAACATTGAAAGCAGCTAGCAATGATTAACATTTAAAATGAACTGGCTTTAAATTAAGAGCAACAGCTTACTTAGCGATTTGTTCAATTTTGGTTTGTAATAGTGTTATGCGGGCGTTGAGTTTTCTAAAGCTATACTGTGAATAGCAAAAGTTTAAAAAGAAAGCAGCAAAACCTGAACAAGCAAGCCCTATCAATGGGCTGAAATAGAACATTAACAACAAAACAATAGCCACCATCACTAACGTAAGTCCCAAATAATGAGATACGCTAAATAACTTTCGGTTATTTTTTTCAAGCTGAACTATGTGAGAATCTATATCCATTAAAAATTTCCTTTTAACAAACCAACGTTAACTATCTTGAGCTTTAGGTAGCTACATAAGCAACATCTAAAGAAGTCCATTCATTCCATTGCGTCTTAGTTAATCGGTATAACTGTACGGCACGACCATGAAATTCATGATTGCTATAGTCTGTAAAGCCAATTTTCTTTGCTACTTTCAATGACGCAATATGCTCAGGTTCAATAATAACAACGACCGATTGATGAGTAGTTTGCGTAAACACATACTTTAAAACACCTTTAGCTGCTTCGCAGGCTAAGCCTTTATTCCAAAAATCGACCGCTAATCGATACCCTAAATTAGGCTCTTCGTTACCCGCGACGCTTTGTGGGGAAATACCACAAAATCCAATCAATAAATCGCTGTTTTTATCTATTAGTGCCCATGGGCCCAAACCATATGAATCGTAGCATTGTAAACACCACTTTATAAAATCACGAGTTGCAGCTTCATCGCACACACCACGAATTGAGTATTTCATCACTTCTTCGTCACTAAGAATTTTACTTAATGCCGGCACATCATCAATTGAAAACTGCCGAATAAGCAACCTTTGGGTTTCGCAAATTTTCACTCAAACCTCCTTGTAATTACAGCTAAAAACTTTCAAAAAACCAAGTAATTAAGGTAGGTCTCTCAGTTATTTAGTTCTTTTTATGTTCCGAATGCCACATAAGGTATCCAAATAATATGCCTACTAAAGGAAATATTATTAAAGATGAAATGATTCCATCAAAAAAACCTTGCTCACCTGTAAGGTGCATGATTAATTGAAATAAAATAGCTGTAGGAATTCCCCAGCCTAATGGGCCTCTTAGCAAAATAAAACGGAATTTAATAACGTTTATATTCATAAGTTTCCCTTGATTTAAAAGCCCAAATAATGAGCTAAAATCAACACAATGCTGATGTATTTCTTAGATTGACAAGCCTAACGTTTAAACAAATGATAGGCACTAGTGATTGTTTTAAATTAATGTTATTGAAAAAACACTTAACCAACTTAATTGAATACCATAAGAGATACGTTGGTAGGTACCAGGGTTGCTTTGTAGTTTTATTGCTTTAGCCATAGCAAACAGATAATAAACTGTGGCGATAACAGAAACAATTGAAAAAACACGAAAGTATAGAGAGATAACTTCTGTGGTTGGACTAATAGCTATTAATATTGGTGCTACAACCAGCGAAAGTAACATAATAAAACCAGCCCAAGAATGTACCTTGCAGTTAAAAGTTGGATGTTTAGTAAATGGGTCAGCATCCATAGGAAAATAACCCGCAACCCAGGTACCAATACCATGCACTATAACTAGCCAACCAGCAATATTAACCAATATAGAAACATTAGCCAATCGCGCCAAATACCAGCCAAAAAAGCAAAATAGAAAACCTAAAGGATAATTATTAATTAGTGGTGACAGTTTTTCAGTTGGGCTTCCTGTTGCACCTAATTCACTACAAAATTGTTTAGAATGACTGTAACCTTCATAAAACCGACTTGCTACATAAACACCAATGAATATCCATAATGTGGCTATTAACCCTGAATAAATCGCAATCGTTTCAAACATCACCATAATCCTTTTTGTGATTAATTCACTAAAGCCTTTTTAAACACAGAGGAGAAAATGAGCCGGCTTCGAGTGACGAGCTGTGAGCTTGTACAAACAGCCTGAAACCTAGTCTTAACAGTAGAACCTGTGACCTTTAACCTACTCTTTCAACGCAGCGTCTATTTACCCTCTTTGTGCATGATTCACTGAGGTTTTATTTCGCCTCATTAATAAATCATTTCTTTATCATTATAATTAACCACTAATCAAATGCTATCAGTATTAGTTTTAAAAAAACAAAGCGCTACAACAATGCAGCGCTTTCATTACTTATAGGTTGTTTATTTAAACTAAAACGCGTTATTAAAAGAAGCCAAGGGGATCTTCGCTGTAACTTACTAATAAGTTTTTAGTTTGTTGGTAATGATCGAGCGCGAGTTTGTGTGTTTCGCGGCCTATACCAGACTTTTTATAACCGCCAAACGCAGCGTGTGCTGGGTACATATGGTAACAGTTGGTCCATACGCGACCGGCTTCTATTTTGCGACCAAAGTGATAAGCGCGGTTCATATTACGGCTCCATACACCTGCGCCTAAACCAAATTCTGAGCCATTAGCCAATTCGAGCGCTTCGGCTTCGTCTTTAAAGGTCGACATTGAAATAACGGGGCCAAAAATTTCTTCTTGGAACACGCGCATATCGTTAGTTCCTTTTAATAAAGTAGGTTGAATGTAATAGCCACCATTTAGCTCATCGCTAAGTTGCTCAACATGACCGCCACTGAGTACTTCAGCACCTTCTTGTTTGCCAATATCTATGTAACTTAAAATTTTATCAAACTGTGCTTTAGAGGCTTGCGCACCTACCATGGTTTCGCTGTCTAGCGGGTTACCGCGTTTAATTTGCTTGGTACGTTTTAAAATGCGCTCTATAAATTGCTCATAAATATCTTCTTGGATAAACAAGCGTGATGGACAAGTACATACTTCACCTTGGTTAAAGTAGGCAAGAATGGCGCCCTCAATTGCTTTATCTAGGTATGAGTCGTCTTTTTCCATAACATCGCTAAAGAAAATATTAGGTGATTTTCCCCCAAGTTCTACCGTTGAAGGAATAATATTTTCAGCTGCGCATTTTAAAATATGTGAACCCACAGGGGTTGAGCCTGTAAAGGCAATTTTAGCTATACGCGTATTAGTTGCCAGTGCTTCACCGGCTTCTTTACCAAAACCATTTACTACGTTTAGCACGCCGCCGGGTAGTAAATCACCAATAATTTCCATTAACACTAATATTGATGCAGGTGTTTGCTCAGCAGGTTTAAGTACCACACAGTTACCAGCTGCTAGTGCCGGCGCTAGCTTCCATGCAGCCATTAAAATTGGAAAGTTCCACGGAATAATTTGCCCTACAACACCTAATGGTTCATGAAAATGATACGCCACCGTGGTTTCGTCTATTTCACCAATACTGCCATCTTGAGCACGCAAGCAACCGGCAAAGTAACGAAAGTGGTCCGCAGCAAGTGGAATATCAGCGGCGAGGGTTTCGCGAATGGCTTTACCGTTATCCCATGTTTCGGCCACTGCAAGTAGCTCTAGATTTTGTTCAATGCGATCGGCAATTTTTAATAAAATATTACTGCGCTCGGTCACTGAGGTTGTGCCCCACTGCGTTTTTACGGCATGCGCTTTATCAAGCGCCAAATTAATATCGTCTTTGTCAGAGCGGGGAATTTTACAAAACACTTTGCCATTTACAGGGCTAATATTCTCAAAGTATTGACCATTAACGGGTTCAACCCACTCGCCGCCAATATAGTTACCATACTGCTGTTTAAATGTGATGAGTGCGTCTGCTGTGCCTGGATTTGCGTAAATCATATGTGTGTTCTCTTGTTGTTGTTAGCTAAAAGTCTAAGCCGAAATACCAGCAACTTGTTAGAGTAATGTAGCTAGTTGCTTTATATTTAATCGGTATTGATTGACATTAGACTATTAAGCGCTTAAAAACTTGATTAGCAGTCCAAAAAAATTGTCTGTGAGTCCAAACGATTTAATCATTAAAAAGGCTGATTATGTATTCGTCGCAGTTAAATAAAAAACGCCAACAACTTGATGTACTTATTGAAAACAAAGTGAGCTTTGCTGCCGACAACAGCGAACTGAGTATTTATGATACTTATAAAAGTGCGCAAAAAGTGGCGCTGCATTCAAACGAATTATTATTTTGTGCCATGCTCAGTGGCAAAAAAATTATGCATGTTGAGAATAGTCAGTATCATAAAGCGTTTTTACCACACGAATCGTTTGTATTAGCGCCCGAGCAAGGGGTGCTGATTGATTTTCCTCAGGCAACTATCAACTCACCTACCACCTGTTTAGCGATTGAAATCAGCACCGATAAAATAACCAATGTGGCTAATGCACTTAATATGCAGCAAAACTTTGCTAGTGATGCCTTGTTTGAATACAGCCCTAATTTAGTGCATACCCAACATAATACGCAAACTCAGCAGTTATTAGAGCGAATGGTGCATTTATTTAGTGAGCAAGGCGCCGAGCGACACTACTTAATTGATTTATCGTTAAACGAATTGATCACCCGTTTATTACAACAACAAAGCCGTGATTTATTGCTGGCAAACTGTGACAAGCTACGCCTAAAAAGTAACGTGAGTGATGCACTACATTATATTGAAGAGCATTTAAGCGACACACTCGACATAGACACCTTGTGCAAAATAACTTGTATGAGTCGTAGTAAGTTTTACCAGCAATTTAAACTCGCTTTTGGCACAAGCCCTGCACTTTGGCAGCAACAACTTAGACTTAAAAAAGCCCGCACGCTTTTATTAGAAGGCCAAGCTATAAGTAAAGTGTGCTACGACCTTGGTTTTAATAACGCCAGTCATTTTAGCCGTTTATTTAAGCAAACCTTTGGGATTGCACCTAAACAGTGTCGGCATTAATAGCTAATGCTTTACTAAGTGGTTAAAAGCGCAGTCATATTTTAACAACCACACTATAATAGCTTGAAATACATAAACTTACACCTGCCAGCAACCACACTACGCCGTAGTTATGCCATAAGAAAGCGTTATTGTAAACTTTATGAGGGTTGTGCTTATCCACCAATAGCGTGCATTGCTTACCCTGCTTAAAACGCCACATCATATTTTCGTTATAATCAATTAGTATACTGCACACTTGATCATCAAAACGAAAACTCACTAGCATCGTTGGCTGATGTAAAAGCTCTGGCGCTGTTATTTGATTATTTGTCGCTGCTGTTATTTGTTCTATGTTACACACTCGCCAATGGCGTTTATTAACTTTACATTTTAACCAACGAACAAGTGGCAACAAGCCTATTAGTATAAATACAACCCCTAACCCTAGAAGTACCATACATTCACCTTCATTTTAATTAATTTTTTGGTAAACAAAATGAGTAAATAAATCACTCAACGTTGTATCTACTGATTTAAATACTGTTATTTTTTATCTACTTTTTCGAACAGGTATATTTTGTTTGGCTAAATAAGCCAGTTCAACACACGGCAAGCTCTGTAAATATACCTTCTTGCATTGATAACAATAACTTACCAGTTTCATTTAATATATTAATTACTATCTACAAATAAACTGCTACGAGTGATTGCGGAAGTATCATATTCACGACTATCTTTATGATGATTTTCAATTAAATCAATATGTGTGTCTGATGCAAGCCATTTAAAATAATATATAATGACTCACCGTCCATATGCATATCAAGGGTATAGATGTGTAACCAATCGGGTTGTGACTACTGCCAATGAGAAAACAAAGCTGAGTCATAATTATCCCTTGTTATTTTTGCATGCAATGTGCCTTCATTTCTTGTAATAAAAGTGCCAATAACTCACTACAAAAATGCCAAACAGCTGCCTGCCCAGCATCGAGGCTGTGTTGCTCTTGATGAGAATGTGCTTAAACATTAACTCAACTTTAGCATTCACCAACATAGTCATGAGATACTAAAGTTGAGCTCTTACAGCTTCTTACCAGGGAAAATTAAAACTCTATTCGTGCGGTCAATGACACATAGCGAGCACCTTGACGTCCTGTCACTAAGCCATAATCAGGATTAAGCTTTAAGCCATTTTCACCGTACTGAGCACGCTCTTCGTTGATATTTATCGCACTATCGCTATTAAGCAAATTATAAACAGTGCCTTTTAAAATCACGTTTGAGCCAAAAAAGTCAGTGTAGTACGTCAATGACATGTCTATATTAGTGAGCCAAGGTAAATTACCTTTACTGCCACGTGGCGCAGGGTTGCCATTTTCATCATAATGAGATGCTTGATCGTAATATTTACTAACACATGCATCCCATGGGCTTCCTTGTTCGCAGCTATCGACACCTTCAGGGTGAACTGAGAAGTAGCTCTTTGGACGACCTGATGTAGTTCGCGCAACTAAACCTAGGGTCAATGAATCGGTAATATTATAGGCGCCACTAAACTTAATAGCGTGGCGGTGGTCATTTGGTAAATTACCATAGCCATGATCCATCAAATCACCATAGTCGTAGGAGGTCGTCCAACCAGGATCGGCTTGGTTATTATCCGTTTTAACTAAACCTTCGGTATTACCATAGCTATGTGACCATGTATATGAAGTATTGATACGCAAGTCATCAGTTATATTGCCATCTAAGGTAAACTCAAGCGCCAAATATTTGCGTTGTGCTTCGGCAAGTGCAAGTTCATCAGCACTTAAATTTACGTTATCAATTTCTCCATCACCATCAAAGTCATACGACATTTGAATCGCTTCACCAGGGTTATTGAGTACGTAATATGAACCTTGCCCTACGTTATCGGTTATACCCATTTCAGCAAGCTTTTTGGCAAGCACAGGGCCTACATCAGTGTCTTCAACACTGCGACCTAAATCACGGTAAATAGCACGTACACCTGCAGACATCGTATCAAACACTTCTTGCTGATAACCAATTGTAAATTCATCGCTGTACATTGGTTTTAAAGAAGCAGAGGCAATTAGCCCTGGTTCAGTAATACCCCGCTGACGCCAGCGTCTATCACGTAACATATCCCCTCTGCTAGGTGAGCCATCAGCTAATAAAGAAGGTGAACCGCTACCTTCTAATTGATCCAGTTCGAAATACTCAAACCATTCAATAGATGCAGAACCTTGGGTGATATTCATGTTCGCAGAGACAGGTTGAAAATAACGCCCAAAGGTTGCAAATACTTTTGCACTACCATCACCATTAACGTCATAAATTGCTTGTATACGTGGCGCGATTTGATTATCTATATCAACAAAAGCCCGACCATCTGAAACAGTGTTTTCGAACTGGCTATAACGCAAACCCATATTAAGCACTAAATTATCAGTAGCTTGCCATGAATCATTAATGTAAAACGCTAATGAAGTGGTAGCAGAATCGACCTCACGGCTACGAATCCTTCTTTCGATAAAGTCAGTACCTAGTGTAGCGCCCGATACATCGTTTTCACCGGCCGTTTTTACTGTCCACCAGCCTTTAGCATCCCCAATACCATTTTGACCTTCAAAAAAATCGACCTTCACGTTAGTGTAATCAATACCAAATTGGATTGAATGCATATCCAAATCCCAGTTAAAATCAATGCGAGCTTGGTCTCGGATGTACTCTTCTTCTGTTATTCCTGAATTAGTGTGCTGGCTTAACGTAACAAAACCATTTCTTTCATCCCATACACCTGGGTTTGGAGACGCTACCACGTTCTCAACATTCTCAGTAACACGGCCAACAACGGCTGACACTGAAAAAGTATCTGTCAGATAGCCATTGTAGTTAATACTATAAACATTACCGCCATCTTCACCTGGTGCATCTACCCCTTGCTGATCACCCACAACATTATCTTTCCAATTATAAGCAAACGTTTTGTCAGTCCAAGTACGTTTATTGTTCATTGCAGAGAAACCAATAGAGTGATCTTCATTAATAAACCAATCCACTTTCGTGAACCAACGATCTTCATCACGCTCAAAATCAGAGAACGTGGTTTGCCCAGCGCTGCTAGACTCTTCTCTGCGTGGAGCAAATAAGCCATAGAAGAACAGCGTATCTTCAATAAGCGCACCGCTCGCCCATAACTGTACTTCTTTAAAATCGTAACTACTTTGCTTAGTGTTGGTACTGATGGTGCCACTATCTTGAAATATTGAATCATGCTGATTACGAAGACTATCAGGATCCCAGCGCACCTCTGCACCAAGTTTAAAATCATTATCGCCTGATTTAGATACAGCGTTTACAATACCGCCTAATGCCCCTCCAAATTCAGGGCTAACACCACCCGTTTTAACTTGAGTTTGCGAAATAGCCTCCCATGGAAGACGAATTGAACCTAACCCTGTGCGAATACTGGTTACATTCAAGCCATTAAAATAGTAGCCATTCTCAGCGGCTGATGAGCCACCAAAACTAGAGGCTCCTTTGAAATTAGAACCACCAGGAGCTGCAGTACCTGGCGCTAGTAACGCAATACTCTCAAAACCAGTATTTACCGGCATTGCTTTAAGTTCAGCATCACTAAACGTTAAGCCAGAGGTGGAAGATGCCATATCTACACGACGAATTGCCGAACCTGCTACCGCGATACGCTCTATATCAATACCAGCTTTATAAAGTTGTACATCAAGTATTATTGATTGGCCAATAGTTACCGCAACATTTTCTTCAGTCATTGCTTGATAACCGTCTTTTACAATAGTTACATCGTATGTACCTACAGGTACGTTTCTTAATAAGTAATCACCCTCGGCGTTACTGGTAATGGTGTAAACCAACCCTTTGCTTTTGTGCTTAAGTGTAATAGTTGCGCCGGTTAAATCATTCCCCGATTGCGCAACAATATGACCTTTAACAATACTACTGCCATCAACAGCGTGTGCCGCTGGTGCAATTAATAATGCTGCTGTTACCGCAGTTGCCAGCAGAGTTCTAGCACCCACGCCTCGAGTTTGTTTTTTATTATTTGTAATCATGTAAGAATTCCTTGGTCCTGTAGATTTTTATTGTGAGACTAACCTCGACGTAAAATATACATAAATTACATATTGTATACAATATTAAATATATGATAATTTTTAGTTAAAATTTAAATACAAATTAAACAAAGTCAATTGCTCTGCAAGTTTGTAACTAAAGGAAGCTTTATTAAGTATCGTAATTTAATACATGAGCTGAAGTATTTAACCTGAACTCTGGTTAAGAGATATACTAATATTTTGAATCAAAGTGATATTTATGTTTATTTTCTCTAGCCAGAGATTTTCAGTGGGTACTAAGCGAAATTACTTGCAATAGTTAGCCTATTGCAAGTAGATTAAACTCAGTTAACGCTAAGAATAGCTACTTGGGGTAGGTTTATAATCCAGAGTTCAGGTTATTAAGAAGCAAACTATAGTTCGTGAAGATAGTTAAATGATTAACCCCACTTTATATAGTTAGCGTTACTCGCCTTTGCATGCCCCTGTATAATTTACATATACGATACCCTTTTAATTTAGTTCTTAGACTTGCCGAAGTTAATTTTACTGATACAATCGAAATGTATAATGTATACAATATTACTTATTAGAGGAAATATAATGGAAACAAACTGTAAAGATTGGCGATACACAGTTATGCCAGCCGTATTTACATGGCTCAAAGAAACAGAGTCTGGAACCGTTGCAATTGACCTTGATGCAACGAAAAAATACGCTGCAGATATTTTAAAGGTGCAAGGCAAAGGTGGAACTCGTATGGGAGGCCTTGTTGGCTCTGGTACTCTTGGTGAGAACAGCTACCTAAGCTCCGAACAGCGTCTTTCTTTACTAAAAGCTCTCTCAAGTGTTGCTAAAGAATACAATGTTCCATTGATTAGTGGCGCAGCCGCAGAAACCAAAGAAGAGCTGGCCAAAATTGTTACAGAGCTAGCAACTGTTGGCGTGGACACCGTAATGGTGATGCCACCAAAAACCAAATACACGCCTTCTGATGAGGAAATGTATGCGTATTATTCCCTTTCTGCCACAGCTGCAAAAGAGGCCGGTATTACAATAATGCCTTATAACAACCCGGACGCCGCTGGCTATCATCCACTTTCAACTGACCTTCTAACAAAGCTTGCCGCTTTACCTGAAGTTACGGCGCTTAAAATATCCACCATAGATGTATCTGTCATTGAAACGATGGTGCTAGAAAATAAGGACATAAAAGTACTCGCAGGTGTAGATACGGTAACTATACATGCAGGACTCGCTGGCGCATGCGGTGGAATTACAGGCGTTGGCTGTATATTTCCAAAAGCGAGTGTCACTATGCAGGAATACGTGAATAAAGGTGAGTGGGCCGAGGCAAACAAAATTTCTCAAGCTATGAATTCTATATCTTACCTTGATGCACAACCGTTACTTTTAGAATACCTTAAGTTTGCATTTGGCATTCATCATAATGATGTAACTGGCGGGCTTCGTACTTTTGGTAAAAAGTTAAATCAACAGCAAATTGATGATGTACACACAAGGTATGCCTTAGCAAAAGAACGACTCGAGGGTCTGGGTTTAATAGACTGAATTTTCAAAAATTGACAAGCAAAAGCTCCGTTTTTACGGAGCGTTTTTGTAGCTATAGATAAGCTGCTCTTGCGGTGATTGCGCTGACCTTATTAAATAATCATACTTGAGCATAAAAGAAAATCAGATATATCGTTTATTCAAATATAGCGTAAGACTAAGCTTTGCACTTCTGAGTTTTTTACCCTATCTAGCTAAAGTATTTTTTACATACCCACTTAATAATACAGAAAAGTTGATGGGACCTTGTTCAGTTAGCTAACATCGCATTAAGCAAACTAATCGAGGTAAGTTAAAGACAACATAAATATAGCATTCTTATTTGCCTACGGGCAGCAAGCTGAGCACATGATAAAAAATGTGGCTTATTTAACACTACCTTTTTTCGTCTTCTATTTTAAGTAATAGCTTTTTAATGTCGTTTTTGGCGCCTAAGATATGCTTTTTCAAAAAGTCACACGCTTTTTTAGTGTTCTTTGCACGACAGTGATTTAACAATATACGGTGCTCTTCTGGTGCTGTGGTTAAACCACCCGCTAGTAAAATATGCATGCGCACATAACGCTCTGAATTTTTACTATACATATCAACTAGTTCACGAGTTTGTGGGCGTTGTGCGCGTGAATACAACTTACCATGAAAACGGCTGTTTAAATCGCCCGTTGCTAGGTGGGTATCACCTGCATCCATGGCGCTTTCTAGCTCAGTTAAGATAAGCTCAGCATCAATTAAATCTTGATCTGTTAAACCTTCTATTGAGTGACTTAGCAGCTCAGCCTCAAGTAATGCCCTTAAATCAAAGATTTCATCAATTTGTGATGCTGAAAGCTCTGTTGCCGTGGCTCCTTTATGCGCTTCAAAATTTACAAGCCCTTCAGCTTCGAGCTGAAGCAGTGCCTCACGAACAGGTATTCGGCTTACATTAAGCTCAGCAGCAAGTGCAGCTTGACGCAGTGGATCACCAGCTTTGATTTCACCGGTTAATATTTTTTCACGAATTGCTTCTGCTACTAATTGGGTGCGTGTTTTGTGTTCGATAGCCATGGTGATCCTTAAGTATTGCATTTAGCATACATTATACTCAAGTAACATGAGATGCCAAGTTAGATTCCGTCCTCAGTTAGCGTTTATAAAGGAAAAGCGGGAATATACAATTTGCATATCCCGCCCAATGAATCTTATGCTTGATAGCAAATTGGTCGCATAAAACGTAACATTGCATTTGTGCCTACAGAGGTACTACGTACATCCGTTGAGCTTGGAAATGGCCCACCGTGGTTCATTGAACCACACACTTCAACACCTGTTGGCATCTGATTTTTTATCAAACGACCCACTTTATATTGCAGTGCTTCGATGAGGCTATCTGCTTTGCTTAAATCCGCTTTCGTGCCATGAACGCTGGCTGTAAGCTGCCCTTGCAGTTTATTTATTAATGTCATAAGTTGCTGTTCACTGTCGTAACGCACAACTAATGCAGCAGGGCCAAACATTTCTTCATTCAACGCTGGGGTTGTTAAATAATCGTCGGCATTACAAACGAATACATGTGCATTAGCATGGAACGTTTGCTCAAGCTTACCTTTCCCTAACACGCTTACTTGAGCAAGTTGGCCTCGCTCTTCTACTTGATGTTTAAACGTTTTAACAATGTCTGGCGTGAGCAAAGTGTCTGATGGTGCATCATTAATGCTCGCAGTAATATGTGCTTCAAGCTCATCACACCCGGTTGGCACTAACCAAAGCCCAGGGCTGGTGCAAAACTGGCCGTTACCCATAAGCATTGACTGGCAAAGTGACTGCGCCATTTCTTTACTCTGTTCAATGGCTTTATTGGGTAAAATAACTTGAGGGTTAATACTACCCAGCTCACCATAAAATGGGATGGGCTCTTCACGTTTAGCAATCGTTTCTTGCAGTTTACTAGCCACGTTAAATGAGCCTGTAAAGCCAACCGCTTTAATTGCCGGCGCTGCAACTAATTGATGCGATATGTCATGCTCCTTACTTTGCACCATTGCAAACACGCCTAATGGCATCGCACATTCTTTTATGGCTGCAAGCGCCGCACGTGCCATCAACTCGCCAGTTCCTGGATGCGCTGTGTGATTTTTAACAATGACCGGGCACCCAGCAGCAAGTGCCGCTGCTGTATCGCCACCCAATGTTGAAAAGGCATAAGGAAAATTAGATGCACCAAACACAGCAGCCGGCCCCAATGGTAAATAGTTAAGTTCAGTGTGTGGTTTTGGTAACGGTGATCTTGTTGCATCGGCCTCATCCACTATTTTTAAACCCAAAGGTGATTCAGGGTTTTCGCGCAATGCACTGGCAAACGCTTTAAGTTGATTTACGGTGCGCATGCGCTCCCCCTGCAATCGCGCAAGCGGTAAGTTGGTTTCTTGCTGAGTTTGCTCAAGTAGATCATCACCAAGCGCTAATATTTGATCTGCAATACACATTAAAAAATCAGCACGTTGTGCATAGCTAGTTTTACGATACTCATAAAAAGCCGATTGTGCGGCTTCGATTGCAACGTTTAATTCAGTGGCGCTGAGATTAAAAAAGCATGTAGGTAGTGGTTCATTACCAGCGGGAGAAAATGCATTAAATTCACCATTCGCTGAATCACCAACCCATTGTCCTGCTACTAAACTTTGTCCTGTTAATGTCATGTTTTGCTCCTGATTATATTACTTGAAACCCAAATGCATATGGGTCATCGTCATCGACTGTGATAGCACTTGTGCCTGTTACTCTAGACCAACCTTGAATACTTGGCAGAATAGCTGTTACGCCTGCGATTTCTGTTACCTGTTCAATACGGCCGATAAATTGGCTACCGATATAACTTTCGTGGATAAATTCTTGCCCTTGGGCCAACTGCCCTTTCGCAAAAAGCTGTGCCATACGGGCGCTAGTGCCTGTTCCACATGGTGAGCGATCAATGGCTTTGTCACCATAAAAAACAGCATTTGCGGCATGTGAATTGGCATTTTTAGGTGTGCCTGCCCATAACACATGGCTTGCACCTTGAACGGTTGGGTCAAGGGGGTGAACACATTTTATTTTTGCGTTTATGGCATCACGCACCTGCGGGCTGTACTTTAAAATTTGCCCAGCGGTTAAATGCTCAATGCCTTTGTAATTGGCTTGCGGTTCAACAATAATGTAGAAGTTACCTCCGTAGGCAATATCTACTTTAAGCTCGCCCAGTTCAGGTACTTCAATTACAATTGACTGATATGCTAAGTACGCGGGAACATTATAAATTTTTACCCACTGAACTTTACCATCGGTCATTTCATAATTGATTCGTACACGTCCAGCTGGCGTATCTAATAGCAAGGTCCCGGGCACTTTTGCATGTAATAAACCATGCTCTAAAGCAAACGTAACAATACCCATTGTGCCGTGGCCGCACATGGGCAAGCACCCTGATGTTTCAACAAATAAGATAGCGGCATCGCCGTCTTCTGTGGTAGGCGGATATAAAAATCCGCCCGACATCATATCGTGACCACGAGGCTCAAACATTAGCGCTTGGCGTATCCAATCGTGATTTTGAAAAAAGTCTTGGCGTTTCTCACTCATGCTCTGTCCGCTCAATTGCGGGTGACCACTGGTAATTAGCCTTACGGGATTGCCACAGGTATGGCCGTCAATACAAAAAAAGGTCCCTTTGAGCATAACTTAATCCAACTTTAATTTTGTTACGTCAATACCGCTTGCCATTGCTTTAGTGTAAAGCGTGGTAACAGCTGCATTTTCATCTGATGCGTTTAGCTTAATAACGCTGTGAGCAGTTTGATTATTTAGCTCATCGATCATGTTTGCGCTACTTGCAAAATGAATAGCGCCATCTTCATTAAACTGAGCCGAAAACGATCCAAAGGCCTGTTGCCAATTTACTGTCATTTTAATTACCTGATTGATGTTTATGCTTGATATAGTAGGTATATTGTATACAATAATCAATATCCTATTTCAGCATTCCTTTCTTTAGTGGCATTGAAGGGCATCTATAAAACAGCAGCAAAAACATTAAACCATTGAATCTAAACAACAATGAAGCAAAATAACAAGTATTGAAAAATCATATCTCGTAACTTAAAAAATAAATGCAATTTTGAGATAGACACAATACATCCGTCACAACAAACATATTGCATAAAGAGGTAAGCATTTTGTCTGATAATAAAACACAACATATTGGCGTGGTTGGAGCAGGTATAATCGGTATTTGTTGTGCGTTAAAATTACAACGCGCTGGCTTTACAGTTACTTTGTATGATGAAAATGGCTTAGCTCAAGGCTGCTCGAAAGGGAATGCTGGGCACTTTGCAACAGAGCAAGTATTTCCTTTAGCGCACTCATCGTTATTAAAAAAGCTGCCTATGATGCTATTAAACCCACTCGGCCCTCTTAGAATAGATTGGCGCTATGTGATCAAAGCACTACCTTGGTTTTGGCGGTTTGTTAATAACATGGCTAGCTCAACCTATAAAGCAAATACCCACGCTTTACAGGCGCTCAACCACCGTGCAATTACAGCCTACGAGACCCTGCTAGATGAATTCAAATTAAATCATTTAATAACAAAGAAAGGGAGCTTGCTCACTTTCGAAACAACGCCAGTTACACAAATACAGGCTATGTTTGAAAAATATTTATCACACGGTATCGCTGTAGAGCTGCTCAATGCTGAACAACTACAACGACTGGAACCTAATTTAGCAAAAACCATAACGCATGCATTATTTTTTAAAGAGGTAGCACACAGCGTTGATCCTCATTTATTTTGCTTAAGTTTAGCTGAGCAATTTAGAGCTTTAGGTGGGCAGTTTTGCCAACAAAAAGTGATTGAGGTTTCACCTGTTTATAGTGGCTATGAAATTAATTGCCCTGACCAAAAATTTCAAGCCGATAAAGTCATCATCGCAGCTGGTGCGTGGAGCAAATTACTGCTCAAGCCCTTAGGTTACAATGTACCTCTTGATACAGAGCGAGGCTATCATTGCATGTTATCGAGTAATTATGGTCTATCTCGTCCTGTCGCCTCTGCAGAGCGCAGTTTTATTATGACACCCATGAGCCAAGGTTTACGAATTGCTGGAACAGTAGAGTTCGCAGGTACAGAACGTAAAATGAATAATAAACGCGCTTTGGCATTATTACCCAATGCCAAAGCAATGCTCAATCATTCAGCGGTAACACTTCAACCTAGTAGCGTGTGGATGGGCTGCAGACCATCACTGCCCGATTCATTACCGGTCATAGGCGAAGCACCTAACCACACTAATTTATTTTTTGCATTTGGCCACCAGCACCTTGGATTAACTCAAGGTGCTATTACAGGTGAGCTAATAACTAGTTTGTGTTTACAACAAGTACCTAGCGTAGATATAAAACCATATTGTATCAGCCGCTTTTCATCTCAAGCTGCTTGCAGTTCACACGCCCCACTTGCACAATAGTCACACTTACGAGGAAAGCACTATGATAGCCCAAGGTATTGGTACCCATACCAAAGAACAAGCACTTGCCAGTTTATCTAATATGACTGACGATTTAACCCCGATCCAACCGCAAGAGCACCTAGAACGAATTAAAAAAGCTCAAGTATACATGCAACAAAATGGTATTGACGCCATATATCTAAACGCTGGTACAAATCTTACTTATTTTACGGGAATGCGTTGGTATGCCAGTGAAAGACTGGTGGGAGCAATTTTACCTGCACAGGGCGATGTACAATATATTGCTCCTTTTTTTGAAATTGGTTCACTCAATGGCTTTAAAGTGATTGATGGCCCAATTCATGGTTGGCAAGAACATGAAAGCCCATATCAGCTATTTGTAGATGTAATAACCGAAATGGGCATTGCAAAAGATGGCACTATTGGCATTGATGAAAGTGCACAGTTTTTTATTTTTGATGGCATTAAAAAAGCACAAAGCGGCTTAAAACTGGTTAACGCACAACCCGTAACAGCACATTGTCGTATGCACAAATCAACCAATGAACTTGCATTAATGCAACGCGCAATGGATATGACCTTAGTGGTACATAAAGCCACAGCCAGTATGCTGTATGAAGGCATTAGCACCACTGAAGTAGAAGCTTTTATTAAACAAGCGCACCAAAAAGTAGGTGCGCCAGGTAACTATTTTTGCATTGTGTTATTTGGTGTTGCTACCTCTTTTCCCCATGGCGTAAAAGACGCGCAAATTCTTAAAAAAGACGATGTGGTATTAATTGATACTGGCTGTAAAGTGCACGATTACTTATCTGATATCACCCGCACTTATGTGTTTGGCGAAGCAAGTGATCGCCAGCGCCAATTTTGGGATTATGAAAAAGCGGCACAAATAGCTGGATTTAATGCAGCAAAAATAGGCCAAACATGTCAAGACGTAGATGCTGGAGCTCGTAATTATTTAGCTGAGCAAGGCCTTGGTCCTGAATATCAAACGCCAGGGTGCCCACACCGTACCGGCCACGGCATTGGCTTAGACATTCACGAGTGGCCTTATTTAGTCGGCGGCGATAAAACCCCTCTGGCCACCGGTATGTGCTTCAGTAACGAACCCATGCTCGTTGTACCAAATGAGTTTGGTATAAGATTAGAAGATCACTTTTATATGACCGACAACGGGCCAAAGTGGTTTACTGAGCCATCCCATAGTATCGACGACCCATTTAAATCAACCAGTTAACTTATAACACTCTCTGCTGCATGTATACGAAAACCATGCAGCCACTGGCACTACTCACTTCACTTAGCTTGTTTTTGAGTAATTAATAATAAATTTGCAACATTCCATCAGAGATTAGGCGCCTCTTGCTGTTCACCATATAGGTAGTGTTTTGTACTGCTATTACAGTGAACTGCTTGAGGTAAATAAGTGTATGAAATCACGTACTTTACCAAAGCGAAGCATTATGCTTCTGGCATAAACCTCCCACTTAGGCAAAACGTGGGATGTATTTTATAAGGTAAGCGTAGGTCAGCTGGTTAACCATTTTCCGCGCTAGAGACTTGGTAAATTAATGCTCATTTGTTTGGCCCTTATTCAGGTCTTACTACGGGTACTATTTCTTTTACTGCGACACCTTACGACCAAGCTGCGCCAATAAATACACAACAACAGGACGTTGCAATCACGCCTTATGAAGATAAGAAATACGAGTTTGGGTTAACCCCTACCTCTGAAGCAATGTTAATCACGATCACGGCACGATTAGATGTAGACGGAGAAGAAATTCGCATCATCAAAAAGCAACCAATATAACCTTTTGAAGACAAAAGTAGTGTAAAAACCTTTCAAAAAAATCAATGCCGACCAGTGAGCAAGCTGATCGGCATTTTTCAGTTTAAGTGTTATTCCATAGATAGTGTGAATAAACTTTTCCAATAAAAGTAATCATTAATAGGGCGAGTAATTAACGACATCCACTACTGTTATAGTCAACGACTAAACTAACACCATTACTTGAGCCTGATACCTTTAAGTAACCCCAATATTGGCTTGAATTAGCAATATAAATACACTCGTCGTTACCACTATTATTTGACTCAGCCAATTCGTTATTGCCATTAGGCCACGAGCTCTCGGCATAGCTAAGGCTTATATCGCCACTGCCATTGGCCGTGGTGATTGTAATCCCACTTTGACTTTGCACATCAGCAAGACTAAACCACATCGGACCGCTGTTACCTAAACAAACCGCTTCGCCATCATTTAAACGACCGTTGCTACGACTGCCTTGTGTGGCACATACATCGGGCACATTGGAAGTGGCTGGCATATAAGACGCTGTTAATTGCACATTTTCAAATGCATTATATCCATATAACATAACCTGATAAGTACCAACTTGTACTGGGTCAATGGCGCACTGCTCTTCGTTACCACCAATATAAGGACGACAATCGTAAACGGTCTCTGTTGGTGCCGCTTCATAGCTTACATACAGGTCAGCATCTCCTTCTCCTCCAGTAATTGTAAATACTAGTTCACTGGCACCTTGCGGAACGGCAAAAGTAAAGTATTGCTGCTCATTTTGCGCGCCGTTAGTCTGAACTGTTTGATTATTTTGCAATATGTTATCACCGACACTACTATCTTTTTCGATGGTCGCTGTCGTGATAGCTGATTGACTTGCTCCTTGATTGTCAGTAACTATCAAACTTACGTTGTACTCCCCTTCACTGATATACCTGTGAAGTGGATTAGCCTGATTCGAGCTACTGCCATCACCAAAGTTCCATTGATAACTTACAATTGAGCCATCGCTATCAATACTGCCATTGCTGGTAAAACTGACGTCATTATTTTGCACGCCATAATATGGGCCGTTGATTTGAACTGTCGGCGGAATATTTGAAGGCGCGCCAGCAACTAAATCATCGCACCATTGTACAAATTCACTTTCGTAACTACTTTTCCACTGTTCTGTTTTTGCTTTGTAGGCAATCCAATCACCCACTCTGGTATGGGCAAGCATAGTATTAATTTCATCATAATGGCGTTCAAACATAAACCTAACAGCTAGGTAACCCCAACGATAGATTCGGTCTTGATCAAAACCATCATAAGTAGTGGAAAAGATTTGTGCTAGGGTAAAACGTGAGCCATCACTAATGGTTTCTTTTGCTGCGTCATTATCATTTAAATTAGCAATGTATTCAGCAACCCCTTCCGACCACCAAACAACATCTTCTGTAGGAGAGTTAAAGTCGCCATACAGATCAAATCGCCCATCGAGATAGTGCACATATTCGTGCTCTAAATTCCAAACGAAATGCTCTGCATTTGCATAATTTGCTTCATAAGCAATAAAGTTTGCTTGGTTGCCAACAACGGATGGATCACCTTCTAAATACATGCCACCATTATTGGTATTAATACCAAAAATGACCCCCGCATATTTACCGTAATCGTCGCTACTATCGAAAATATTCACTTGTAAAAAGCTATTATTATCATCAGCTACGGGGGTGTTATTAGTGGCAAGTTTAGTATGGAATAGCCCTTCCTCAGCACCCATTGCATCACACGCGGCGGCATGTTGCGCAACAGTCATATTTTGCGAACGAATTTTAATCGTGCTACTGCAACTATAGCTTTGTGGCAGTGCTTGACCTATCAGGTTATCTACAAACCCACAAATACCATAATCATTACAATCTGCGTAATAACTAACCGAGTCAGCTGCCGCAAGCCAAACCGCATCACCATAACCAAAGCTAGTATACGTTGAAAAAATAGCATTTAGACCAGTATCTACAGCACTTTGAATCGGTGTATCTGAGTATTGCTTTAACCGAGCAAGTTCACTTGCTGCATTAACAATAAGGTACTGTGCGTCTGATCCAATCATCCATTGTTTTTGAGTAAACGCACTGAGCCTTGTTACTAAATCAGTGTCTTTGCCCACTGCCGTAACAAATTCATCATTCCATTGACCACGATATAACAAGGTAAAAATACCATTCACTGCACTTCGTACATTCCACTTAGCGCCGTAGCTTTCATTAAAACGGCTCAACCATTGTTTTACCACTTCAAGGTAACGATGCTGTTGCTCTGAGCTGTCCATTGTGATGATTACTTCGTTTAACGTTTTAGCATGACCGTCGTTATCGTCGTAAAAATGACTATTGGCAACAAATGCATCAACCGCCCCCACAACTGCGGTGGTGACCCACGTTGCAAAACTAACATTGTCGTTATAAAACTCAGCGTAAAAACCAGTTCGTAGGTATAAAAATAACGCTTCCAACTCTACATTTCCGCCGCCAGCATAAGTCAGTGAAAGTGCCTTAGCATGATTTGCAACAGCAAACATTTTATCAGACGTAAACACCTGACTTTGTGTTAAAGCAGAGGCACTAAACAACTCATTAATACATTGTGTACCTTGGTTTTGAATTTCTGTAATAATACTTGATGTGCTCGCGTTTGCTAATGCATTCAAATCACACGTAACGGCGACTGCTTGCATCGTCATCACACGCGCATTAAAAAGTTTTTGCTGGCTTTGCATTTTTGCAATCGGTGCTTTTTCATTATGATTTTGTTCAACGCCATGATGATGTAAACGCTCTACAACGGCTGTCTGAGGTATAAATGTTCGCTCCTCCACCTTGTCAGCCAATGCCATTGAACTCATACCTAATATCGGTAACGTCAAAATCAGTGTGTTAATTTTCATATTATACCTTCGATGATTAGTATGTTCTTAATCCAGAACTGGTTATTGAGATACAATTTGTAACACCTCATTATCATTGTATACAATATATTTTATATAACATTAACGAATATTGATATATTAGTTTTGAGAAAACGGTTTCAACCAATTCTTTTGTATTGATTTTTACTTACTTCAAACTCTATTTAATTTAGTGAAGCTGAATATCACTCCCTCAAAGGTTACCCCATAGGGGTGGGTCAGTTTGGTACACTAAACTCTCGCAATATTTAAAAGAGCGTCTTACAACGACTCTTTTAAATAATTAGCACTTTGATTTAAAGCCAGATATGGTAATTTACTCTTTCAACCAGCATCCTCCCTTGAGTAGGTTATATGAATACAAAAAACCGTTGGACATTAAAAAGTATTGCCAAAGAGTTAGGTGTGTCTAATGCTACGGTTTCAAATGCGTTTAATCGCCCTGATCAACTCTCGGCTAAACGACGCGAAGCCATACTTAAAGCTTGCAAAGAGCTCGGTTATTATGGCCCTAATAAAGCGGCGCAATCTCTGCGAAGTGGCACGTTTAATATTGTTGCTTTAGTGCTACCAGATAGCGTGGAATATATGGTGTCAGACCCTGTCGCCAGTAGCTTTATGCGTGGTGTAACCTCAGTGCTTGAAAAAAACGGCATTAATGTTTTATTGTTTTCAGGCAATAACGAAAACCTTAATAACGTTGTTGATTTTGTTGATGGGTTTATTTGTTATGGGCGCCCGCGAAACAAAGCACTGGTAGAGCAACTAAAAACAGTACAAAAACATGTGGTTACTGTGGATTTTGATATTGCCCGCAACGCATCAATTAATATAAATAACGAACAAGCCAGTTACGAAATAGCCAAACATGTTTTGCACAGTGCAACTGATAACGTGGCAATATTAGGCTTGAGATTACTCGATGAAAATGTATTGTGCCGAGTTTACGAACATCATGAGTTTGAAACGGGTCAATCTATTTCTCACCAACGCTTACGAGGTTATCAGCGTGCGTTAAATAAAGCGAATGTAACGGTAGCCGACGACCGCATTTGGAATATTCCTGAAAGTAGCGAGCGTTTTGCCAGCATAGCTGCAAAAGAAGTATTAAACGCCTCACCACGCCCTGATGTGATCATATGTATGAGTGATTTAATTGCCCTCGCCACCATGCGAGAAGCAATAAAACAAGGGATAAAAATAGGGAGTGAGCTACGTATTGTTGGATTTGATGGCATAGAAGAAGCAGCCCGTTTTGTGCCTCGCCTTACGACTATTCATCAAAATAGCCAAGAAAAAGGTGTAATAGCTGCTAACTTATTTATTTCTAAAGAAGAAAAACAACACGAAGTAGGTTACGCACTAAATATTGGTGCAAGTAGCTGAGCGCTGTTAGTAGCGCAGATAAAAAAGCCAAGCTTAAGTTGCTTGGCTTTTTGGTTTTCAACAAATAAAGCTATTTAAACTAATAAACTTTGTAAGTTTAAAGTGTTTTCTTGAGAACCATTAACCTGCGTAATAAGTGCAGTACGACTAGCAAAATCAATACTCAAAGAAATTGATTGTTGCTCAAGCTTCCACATTAAACAACATACACTTGCGCCACCTTGAGCAGTAAATTCACCAGCAAATGCAGGATGCTCATTACGTATTTTAATTAATGCTATTAATCCTTTTACTACCGGCTTATTTAGCGCTTCATCTATTTTAGCGGCATCTAGATAAGGGCGATTAATATCACGACCAACGTTCGTTTTCGCCAGAAGCTCCATATCATTTTTACAAGCAAATAAACCACCGTAATATACTTGTGGTACACCCGGTGCAAAAAATTGAATGGCGCGAGATAATAAGTAATCAAAATCATTTGCGCCCAGTGCATCGTAATACGTACAGTTAACTTGATATAGGTCGACATTACTTGCAGCTGCACCTGTTGCTTTACGGCTCTGGTTATTGCTGTTGGCATGCATGGTTTCTACTAAATTATCTATTTGAGATGCGTTTAACAGCCCTGGTTTATCGCCCATTGGACCCGCGTCAATAATGCCAATACCATCATGGGTGTCTAGCACCGTTAAACAGTTGCGCGGTGAAATTTGTAACCACTTAAGCAGTGCGTCTACATCATTATTAAATAAGCTGTGTAAAATAAGCGGGGGTAAAGCAAAGTCGTATACCATGTTTACGCGCTTAGCCACGTCAACTTGAGTTTGATAATGGCTATGAATTTCAGCAATGGTTTCCATGCCTAAATCATTTGCCTGCTTTGAGAGTTTATCTAAATAGGCAAATGTTTCATCGAGCATAAAACAGTTAGTACCTGCTTGCTTAATGGCGTAACCCGCTGCATCTAAACGAATAATGTTTACGTTGTTAGCAGAAAATTTAGTAAGTACGTTATTTAAATAGGCAATGCCCGCTTCTACTTTTACATTTATATCAATTTGGTTGTCGGTAAAGGTGGTCCAAAAATCATACGTTTGACCATCACCGCATTTCATTGGTGTAAAACAGCTTCCAGGCCGTGGACGGTAAATGGCTTGTTGTTCTTGGTTGCTCATGCCATTAGGGAATACGTCTTCTTTAGTTAAAAATAAATCCCAAAATTCAGAGGCTTTGCCTTTGGCCAGCACATCCTGAAATTGAAACGATTGCGCCGATACATGGTTTACTATTAAGTCGGCCATTAAATCATGGTCTTTTCCAAGTGCTTGAATATCTGACCAAGTTCCTATTCGGGCATCAACTTCACTGTGATCAATTGGGTCAAAACCTGCATCGCTACCATCTATTGGGTTATAAAATGGTAATAAGTGTACCCCTGCAAAAACGTCTTTAAGTGGACCCTTTAGAAGTGCTGTTAATGCGTTTATATCTTTACCGGTGATTCGATCAGCATATGTGATCAATTGAACTTTATTCTTCATCATGTGTGATTACCAAGTTGAAACTTAATCGATTAAGATATATCTTTAACTAGCAAGTAAGAATTTACAAGTAATTTTTAAATATTTTACATACAAATATCGTGGCTCGATTAATACTACAATAAGTTACTGACAACTTAATGTGTGTTACCAAGCATTTAACGAGGAAAAGCAAATGACAAAATCACACACACACGTAAGCAGCGATCCGTTGCAACAAATTCGTTGGCTCACATACATGATGTTTTTTATGTTTGCCATGACCTCTGACGCCGTTGGCATGATCATTCCCGAACTCATAAGCGATTTTGGTTTAAGTATGACCCAAGCCAGTGCGTTTCATTATGCGCCTATGGCCATGATTGCAATAAGTGGATTATTTCTAGGCTTTTTAGCCGATAGTCTTGGCCGTAAAAAAACGATTATGCTTGGATTATTAATATTCTCTGCAAGTTGTTTTTTGTTTGCGATTAGTAGCAGCTTTATATTTTTTGTTTTTTTACTGTGCTGTATTGGCCTCGCCATTGGTTTATTTAAAACCGGTGCATTGGCGCTTTTAGGTGATATTTCTAATAGCAACGAAGAGCACACCAAAACCATGAATAAAGTAGAAGGCTTTTTTGGCATTGGTGCCATTGTTGGCCCTGCTTTAGTTGGCGTGCTGCTGGTTCAAAATGTAAGTTGGACTTACCTTTACATCATTGCTGGCATTATGTGTTTGATTTTGGCATTGCTTGCTTGGCGTGCCGATTACCCTGCTGTGGTAAAAAATACAGATAAGCCAGCCTCACTAAAAACGACTATGAAAATGGTTAAAAACCCTTATGCACTGGGTTTTTCACTTGCAATTGCTTTATATGTTGCCACCGAAGTTGCCATATACGTGTGGATGCCTACTCTACTAAAAGATTACACTGGCTCATGGCCGCTGCTGGCCACTTACGCACTCACAATCTTTTTTGTGTTACGTGCTGCAGGGCGTTTTATTGCGGTATGGTTACTGAATAGGTTTAGTTGGCAAGGAGTTATGGCTTACTTAAGCTTTGGCATTGCGCTGTGTTACGTTGGCACTCTATATGGCGGCGTTGATTGGGCTGTGGCTTTATTACCTCTTTCAGGTTTATTTATGTCGATGGTTTACCCTACTTTAAATTCTAAGGGAATATCGTGTTTTCCTGTTCATCAACACGGCGCAGTAGCCGGTGTTATATTATTTTTTACCGCACTGTCAGCCGCTTTAGCACCTTTATTTATGGGTATGATCAGTGATTACTTTGGACACGTGCGCTACGGATTTTATTTAGCCACGGGTTTTGCAGTTATATTATTTTTAGCTATGCTGTTTAATTATATTCGTGACCCATCAGCAACTGCATTAGAGCAAAACAACCTAGTCGCTGAGTAAATAAACAACTTTAATGCTATAAAAACATTTTAAAAATCAATGTTTGAATAAAAAAACAGCAAATAATTAACAAAATAATTTGCTTATTGTAAAAACTTTGTTATTTTTACTTAATCGATTAAGTAAAAATAACAACTTCCCTTTGGGTTTAAAACGAGGCGTTCACATGACAACACACAACACACCTTTATATTTGATCAGTGCTTTAGCGCTCGCCGTTAGCCAAGGCGTTAATGCACAAAAACAAGAGCAAAATACACAAGCGCAAGCTAACAAAGGGCTAGAAACAATTGTTGTTACCGGTGTTCCCCGCCGTACAACAATAATGGCGTCAAGTTCTTCTGTGAGCAGTGTTTCACTTGAGCAAGTTGAGGTGTCTACGCCTCGCTCTACCGCAGAGGCATTTAGAATCATTCCTGGGGTGCGCTCAGAATCAACCGGCGGTGAAGGTAATGCCAACATTGCAGTACGTGGTTTACCGGTTGCCTCTGGTGGTGCTAAATTTTTACAGCTTCAAGAAGATGGCTTACCTGTTTTACAATATGGCGATATTGCATTTGGTAACGCTGACATTTTTATGCGCTTAGATAACACAGTGCAAACCATTGAATCTATTCGCGGTGGCTCAGCCTCTACCGCAGCAAGTAATGCACCGGGTGGCATAATTAATTTCATTTCAAAAAATGGCGAAAACGAATCGGGCAGCGTATCAACTACACTTGGCCTAGATTACGATACTATTCGAACTGACTTTGAATATGGCACATATTTAAATGACACTGTACGCTTTCATGTTGGTGGTTTTGTACGTCAAGGTGAAGGCCCACGTGAAACAGGTTACACATCAAATAAAGGTGGGCAAATTAAAGCCAACCTGACCAAAGATTTTGAAAATGGATACGTGCGTCTTTATTACAAACATTTAGATGATAAAAGTGTTGGCTACTTACCTATGCCAATGTATGCAAATGGAGACTCAATTCCTGGGTTTGACGCACAATCAGATACCCCGCATTCAGCATTATTTACTAAAACAGTGCGCTTAAACGGCGAAAATCAAATAAGTAACGGCGATATTCGCGATGGTATGAATCCGCAAGTTGACTCAATTGGTTTTGAGGCTGTATTTGATTTAGACAACGATTGGCGTATTGAAAACCGTTTTCGTAAATCATCTGTAAGCGGTAATTTTAATTCGTTGATCCCCGCTGAAGTTGGCGATGCATCAGCTATAGCGCAAAGTATTGGTGGTGTGGGTGCAACGCTTAGTAATGCGACCACAGGTGCTGCATTTAACGATGATTTAGCAATGCGTATTCATACGTTTGATGTAACTATGAACGACTTTGACTCAATTGTTAACGACTTCAAACTGACTAAATCGCTAAGCGATGATACTAGCGTTACTTTTGGCTATTATGCGTCAACCCAAAATATTGCCATGTCGTGGTTATGGAATTCCTACCTAATGGAGCTCAAAGGTGATAACGCAGCGCTGTTAAATGTAACAGCCGCCGATGGGACTGAATTCTCTGAAAATGGCTTATACGCTTATGGCACGCCTTTTTGGGGTAACTGTTGCCAACGCGATTACGACACAGAATACGACACTCGTGCACCCTATATTGCATTTTCAACTAAGGTGGGTGACGTAAGTATTGATGCTAGTGCCCGTTATGACAGCGGTGAAGCGCGTGGTAACTATGCAGGCGCGGTTACCTCAACCGTTGATATGAATCGCGACGGTGTGATTTCTGTTCCTGAACAAAATGTTGCAGGTATTGACCTTGCAAATGCCAGCCCTGTTAATTACGACTGGGATTACGCATCATATTCAATTGGTGCCAATTACCAAATTGACTCAAGCCTTGCAACGTTTGCACGATTGAGCAAAGGCGGTCGCGCCAATGCTGACCGACTTTTATTTGGTAAAGTTCGCGCCGATGGCTCAGTAGCCGATGAAGATGCCGTTGATGAAGTAAACCAGTATGAGTTTGGTATTAAAAAGCGCTTTGATTCACTGTCAGTTTTTGCCACGGCATTTTATGCACAAACTGAAGAGCAAAACTTTGAAGCGACATCACAAACCTTTTTTGACCGCGAATATGAAGCAAAAGGAATTGAGGTTGAATCAACCTACTTTATTGATGCATGGGATTTTCGTGGTAATTTAACGTGGACAGACGCTGAGATTGCAAAAGATGCACTTACCCCAGAAGTGGTTGGTAATACGCCTCGTCGCCAAGCTGATTTAATTTACTCATTAATGGCACGTTACACTTATGAAAAAGGCTCTGCAGGCCTAAGCTTTATTGGTACTACCGATGCCTATGCTCAAGATAATAACGATCTTAAGTTTGATGGTTACACTCAAGTAAATGGCTTTGTAAGCTACGATTTATCAGAAAACCTTAATATTGCGTTAAACGTAAATAACCTATTCGATACGGTAGGTATTACTGAAGCAGAAGAAGGCTCAATACCTGATAACAACATTATACGCGCACGTGCTATTAATGGCCGTACAACGTCATTGACGTTTAAATACGCGTTTAACTAACCAACTTTAGTGTAACAATTGCTGAAGCTATGTTTGTTCAGCGATTGTTACACTAGTTTTAATAATTCTCCCTTGAATTTTGACCTAGCCATGCTAGGTTTTTTAGGATTTACACTATGACCAAATTACTTAGCCTTGGTGAACTGCTTATTGATATGCTGCCTCAAGACTCTCAAAACAGTGCTTATTTGCCCATTCCAGGAGGTGCTCCAGCTAATGTGGCAGTAGGTTACGCAAAGCTCGGCGGCAAAGCTGCGTTTTGTGGCGGTATGGGAGATGACTATTTTGCTAAACAATTAACTAATGCGCTTGAGCAATATAACGTAGATACTGAGTATTTATTTACCATAGAAGGCGCGCAAACAGCTATGGTTATTGTCAGCTTAGATGAAAACGGCGAACGCAGCTTTAACTTTTATCGTCATCAAACAGCCGATTTACTGTTAACGAGTGAGCACTTAAAGCTTATTAATTGGGATGAATTGAGTACCCTACACTTTTGTTCAAACACCTTAACCAATACAGCTATAGCAAAAACCACTGTGTGTGCTTTAAAGCAAGCTAAAAACAACCAAAAAATCGTTAGCTTTGATGTAAATTTACGCTACAGTTTATGGCAAAATAGCAATGACATTGAGCAAAACGTGCATGCATGCTACGCGTATTGCGATATTGTTAAGCTCTCACGTGATGAGTTAAATTTTTTAGCAACACAACGCCAACAATCAGCTGATGCCTACTTACAATCACTGCTTGATTTAGGCGTCAAGCTGGTGTTTTTAACCGATGGTCCGGCACCAGCGACTGTTTACCATAGCGCTTTTACTCTCAGTGAAGCAGCCCCAACAATTACCGCTGTAGATACCACCAGCGCTGGTGATGCTTTTATTGCTGGCGTACTATACTACTTAAACCATAGCGATAATGCAGTGCCACTTACTGATAAGCTAAATGATGAGTCAATAGTAAAAAAAGCGCTTCACTTTGGTCTTCGCTGTGGCTCAAAAGCTTGCTTATCTAAAGGCGCTTTTCCTGCGCTTCCCACGCAGCAAACACTTTCGCAATAAACCAAGATACTTACAAAAAAGGCCACTGTTGGCCTTTTTTGCTAAGCGTCTAAATTATTGGTTTTTAGCCATTCTAAAGCGGCAGTAGCATTTTCAAAGTATTGTATTTCACCCGACATAAACCAACTGCCTAACTTAGCTATGGTTGATTGCCACTCTTTGTTACCGTAAATCGCTATTTTTTTAAATTCTTTGTTGTGTTTCAAGCCAAGCTTTAAATCGTCCCAAGCAGCACGAAGCTCCCAACCATCTAACTCAGTGCCATCTATCAATACGTTAACAATAGGATGCTTAACTTCGCCTAGCGCTGAATCGATCATTGGGGTGATCACTTCATAATCTTTGTGAGTTAAGGTACCAATTGCCTTAAGTGTTAAGAAAAACTCACAGCCTGAGCGCTCAATACCAATCGATAAACCATGTGTTAAATTAACCATAACTCAACCCTTGAATGAAAAGAGCTTTGATTATAGGCAACAGTTAAAAATTATCATATGAAGCAGGTCAAAAAACAGCCAGTTAATGCCGATTTATCCTTTGAGCTAATTATGTTTCTTTAACCGATTAACTTGGTTTTTTACATCGTTTAAATAGCCGGTTTTTATCCATACTCTTGCGCCATTGTTACCCGCTGTGGCGTTAATTTCACTATTAACAGGCACTCTAAGCCAACTGTGTTTTTCAAGTGTGTCGTTATGCTCTTGTAAAGTGCCATCCAAAACCAACAACTCAGCACCACCACTTACCGTGAGCGTTAAAGATTGATTAGCATTAAACTGTACAATACTCACTGTTTCATACGTATCTTGATATAACAAAATGGCATTTAGGTCATTAAAATCGGGGGTTTTCTGCCCTTGCATATGCTGTGTGAGAATACGAACATGCTGGCGATCTTCTGGCTGAAACTGCCACAGTTTTACAAATATAATGCAACCATCTTTTGAGCCTGGGGTATGTTTTGATTGCGGAGGATTACGAATATAGGTACCTTTTGGGAAATCGCCATGCTCATCTTGAAATACCCCATCGAGCACTAAAAACTCCTCGCCCCCAGTATGAGTATGTGGGCTAAAGTGGCTGTTTGGCGCATAGCGTACAATACTAGTGGCTCGAGCAATTTCCTCACCCACTCTGTCAAGTGGACGTCTATCAACACCCAGCATGGGCGAAGCTATCCATTCAAGTGACTCGCTATGTACTACGACACGTTGACTAAAGTCGGCAGCAATTTTCATAGTTGGCTCCAAATTATTAATTTATAGCAGCAATACTTTGACGCTGAGCGACCTTTTGTTGCCATGCAATTAAGTGCGTGAGTTCAGTAGGAATAGCAATTTGTGCAAAGCCTGCAAACACAAGTCCTGCGTATAAGGTAATATCTGCAAAACTAAATTGTTCACCTGCCACATAAGTTGAGTTTGCTAATACGCTATTAAAATAAACCAAGCCTTGCTGTGCTTTTTCAGCTTGCTTTTCACCCCATGCAACATTTTGATAGGTTTCAAGTTTAGGTCCTAATCCATCAGTAGCATGATGAAAGTAAGTGGCAATTGCATCAAGTACCATCGACTCAGCACGTTTTTGCATCATATTAATTACTGCGCGTTCTTTTGCCTCAACACCAGTTAATGAAGGGCCTGCAAAAGCGGTATCAATGTATTGTGTAATTGCAGTGCACTCGGCAATAAAAGTACCATCATCAAGCTCTAGTACAGGTACACCTGCCAACGGATTCTTTGCCAAGAAAGCCTCACTGCGGTGCTCCCCATTTAATAAATCAACAGCAACAAACTCTACTTTATCAGTCGCATTTTTTTCAGCAAGTGCAATACGAACCCGTAACGGGTTAGGGAAATTTTCTACGTCATAAATTTTCATAATTATCTCTTATATTTTTAACAACAACCTAGGGTCTGTTGACCTTTGCGGATTATAATTTGTTCAAACTAGGGGCGGTTTAATCGCGGCGCGAGATTTGTAACCTAGTGGGCTAAGTAAAAACCGAGCAACAAAGAGTAAATCGCCCTTAGGCAGAACCCTTCGGGCAGCGCCTGTTTGGTATTGATGCTGCGTTATCGCCTATTTATGGGGAACAACCACACCACATAGGCACTGCCTTGCCTAAATGCCAAACAGACTGCTGCAAATTTAACCTTGAAAGGTCGACAGACCCTAAGTTAATATTAGCAAACCAAACCTACCTACTGATAGGTAATTTATAGCAAGCGCTTAGTGTTTGCAAACTAAAAATAAAAGAGCTTGAAAATAACTACCTACTGGTTGATAATTTTTTCAGATAACAGCAAGGAAATATCAAAATGAGTAAAAAAGCAGCCCTGCTACAAGCCGCAGAAAATAAAGTGCGACTGGGTGGTTATAGCAACTTTAGCTTTAGAGAACTTGCTACTGAAATAGGTATAAAAAGTGCCAGTGTACATTATCACTTTCCAACCAAAGCTGATTTAGGCGCTGAACTCGCGCATCAATACACCGATGCCTTTATTGCAGTACTTGGCGATCCGAATGCACATAAAGCAAACGGTAAAAATCCCATCGATATTTACACTCAGTTATTTAGAAATGCGCTCGTGATAGACAAAAAGATGTGTTTATGTGGCTTACTCGGTGCAGAAAGCGACAGCCTACCCGATAAAGTTCGCGTTGAAGTTCAGCGGTTTTTTAATAAAAACTTAGCCTGGTTAACTCAAGCACATCAAATAAATGGAGAGCTTAATCCTGCTCGGGCGGCAATACAAACAGTGAGCTTATTAGAAGGGGCAATGATTATTAGTAAAACCCTAGATGATATTAGCTACTTCGAACAAGCTACTTTTTAAATGCTTATATAAAAAAGCGAGCTTCAATAAAGCTCGCTTTTTACATTAATAACTATGTAGTTTTAAGCTGGATGCACTTTATGTTTTGAGTGCACAAAAGCTAATGCAATAAAGCCTATTACCGCTACCACTACACCAATAGGCTTACCTAAGTCACTTGATAAGTTTAACCCAATTGCCGCAGTCATAATGTAAGATAAGGTCACTGCGGTTGCGATCACGGCGGGTATACTAGTGATCCAATGGAATGTACCACGGTCAAATAGGTACTTGGTCGCAAGCCACAACACACTGGTAGAAAGCAGCATATTTGAAAACGCAAAATAACGCCAAATAACAGAGAAGTCGAGCTTAGTCATAAAGTAAGCAATGGTTAAAATTGGCAGTGCTAACAACAAACGATTACGTAAACTTTGCGGAATACTAAACGCATCAACCACCGTTAAGCGCAGTGAACGGAACGCCGTATCACCTGAGGTGATAGGGAAAACAGCAACAGCAATAATAGCCATTATACCACCAAATACACCTAAGTAGCTGTTTGCAATATGGTTAACCACTAAGCCTGGACCGCCTAAATCAAGCATCGATTTTAAACCAGCGTACCCTTCTGGGAAGGCAGCAATACCAGCAAGCGCCCAAACACAACCTACAATACCTTCGCACATCATCGCTCCATAATAAACCGGGCGTACATATTTTTCGTTAGTTAAACAACGAGCAATAATAGGTGCTTGCGTTGAGTGAAAACCACTAATAGCACCACAAGTAATGGTGATAAATAGCAACGGCCAAGTAGGCAGTCCATCAGGATTTGGGGCTAAAAAGTCGTGAGCATGATCGGCTTCAAAATACGCTAAAAAGTCGCCAGCTACTGGTAAATGGGGTGCGTTGATTAACAGTGAGACTGCGATAGCAACTGTCATTACAATCATTAACAAGCCAAAAATAGGGTAAAACTTAGTGATGATTTTATCGATTGGTAATAACGTGGCTAAAAAGTAGTAAGCTAAAATAGCGAGAACCCAAAATGTATTACTAGCAAAAATGGTGCCTTCAAATGCATCTAAGTTACTCAATAATCCTGCTGGGCTCATAATAAACACTACACCAACAAAAAATAACAACATAGCAGTAAATATAAGCATAAAGCCTTTAAATACTACGTTGTAATAATGGCCTGCAATTTCAGGTAAACTTTTACCGTCTTCTTTAATACTCATTACGCCAGAGAAAAAGTCGTGTACAGCTCCACCTAAAACGTTACCAAGTACAATCCAAACCAGCGCTACTGGACCATACAAGGCGCCAAGTATAGGACCAAATATGGGGCCTACTCCTGCAATATTCAAAAACTGAATTAAAAATGCACGAACAGGGTGAATAGCAACATAGTCAACACCTTCGCTAAAATGCTTTTGCGGAGTGTCTACGGTTGAATCTAAACCCGCTTGTTTTGCAACAAACGGGCTATAAAACTTATAGCCTAATATTAAAATAGTCAGGCAAATAAAAAAGATGATCATAAAGCACGCTTCTCTTTTTGTATGTGTTTATAGAACGCTATTTTGCGCCCCACTTTTTAAATAACAATTGAACGTAGCATATGAAAAAGTAGCCAACAATGAGACGTTTGGCTAATGCGCTCACAAAATCAATTTTATTCGAAAAAATAAAACTAATTAACAGCATTCGTTACTCATGGAAACAGATGGAAAGCACTAAAAGTACTTATATTGCGACTAAAATCTATAAGCCAATTTGCAACAATAGCTACACCTGAGTGATTAATTAGCCTACGATAAACATTATTACTACTTTAAATTTACTTGCCTTTGCCGTACATGGCTTTGCCAAAAAACAAGGATGCCCTCAATGACACAGTTTACTACGCCCGATTTATACGATGAACATCGCGACCATGTGCAAGTTGCTGACAGTGGCTTGCAACACTTTGGTAATAAAACTTACTTTTATGGTCAAGTAGTGACCGTCACCTGCCCTAACGACAACTCGTTTGCTGGTAACATACTGCATGAAAACGGTGAGGGAAAAGTATTGGTTGTTGATGGTTTTGCCAGTAAACGTTTTGCCTTTATTGGCGATATGATTGCAGAGCGCGCACTAAAAAATGGCTGGCACGGCATAGTTATTAATGGTTGCTGTCGCGATATTGAAATTCTTGCCACACTTGATTTACCTGTAATGGCGCTAGGCGCAACCCCGCGCTGCACCACTAAGCGCGGCTTAGGCGCTAAAGATCACCCGGTTAATATGTTAAACACCACAATTAATACTGGTGATTGGGCATATGCTGATGTAAACGGCTTAATAATTAGCTCTAAAGCGTTGTTTTAACCCCTCGTAATAGTCGTTAACAAAAAAAGCAGCTCGAAAGCTGCTTTTTTAATTTATATGGTTTTTTAAAACCCAAATTCTCAGGTTAAAATTAAAGTGCTAACCATACATCGGTTGAACCAGGTTCGTTCCCTTGAGTCCACCATTTAGCTTGGTACTTATTACCTTGATAAGAAACTTCATCACCACTGTTATAGATAGCCGTTGGCTGCCAAACTGCGACACCCGTACCATCTGTAGGTTGTGTTGTTGCTTCCCATGCACCACCTAAATCAGGACGCTCGCCTTGAGTCCACCACTTTGCTTTATATTCAACGCCGTTATAAGTAACGACATCACCACCAACGTATGCAACACTCGCATCCCAGCTTCCTGTAGGTGGATTTGTAGTATCAACGTTTGTAACTGTTACGCTAAAGCTTTGCGTTGTGGTTAATGCACCATCACTAACTGCAACAGACACGGTGAAATCTGTATCGGTATCTACAGCGCCTGCCTCAAGACTTATATTTGAACCGCTACCCACTAACGTTAAACCAGCAGGTACTGTCCACGAATACGTAAGGGTGTCGTTTTGAGCATCATCAGCCACTACAGCTACACTTGCTGATGCGCCCTCTTCAACGCTGATATTAGCGATAGCATCAACACTCGGTGCTGTGTTTTCACCCCCTGATGTTGGCGCAATAACATTAACAACAACATCACGATTAACGGTTGCTTTACCATCTGATACCGCAACGGTTGCCACATACTGCGTATCTGCAGTCACTGTTGGCGCTGTAATGACTAATGATGCACTATTTTGTCCAGATACCACCAGTGCGCTATCAACATTCCAGCTAAAGCTAAGTGGATCGTTATCTGCATCAGTTGCAGAAGCTGTTACTGTAATACTCTCGCCTGAATTAACAGATACAGATGCAGATACTGAAACAACTGGCTTTTTATTTGTTGGCGGAGCAACTACTCCTCCTAAACCATCATGCATAGCATTAAGAATATCACCATTATCCGCATCTATTTCCCAAGCAAATAAACCACCTAAATTATACTGATTAACATACGCTCCTTTAGCCAGTACTGACTTACGGCTATCATAAGTAATTAGTTTACCGGTTGAACGATTCCATACATAAGCGGCCTGTGCTTGCTCATCATAACCCACTTCAAAACCATTAATACCTGTGCCCGCAGCACCAATCATATTGGCTTTAACGCCCTTGTAATCAATAACCCCATCTTCCCATACGCCTTGTGCCGTAGAGCCTTTTAATGGGCCATTACCAGGGGCGGTCATTGGGTTACCATCAATCGCTGCATTTTGCGGGTAAACACCTTCCCAACCACGACCATACATAGCTGTGCCCACGACGATTTTTTTCGATGGTACATTTTGCGCAAGTAACAGCTGCACTGCATTATCGGTGGTATAAGCAGGGCCTTTACGAGGTTCGCCATTTTCATCAAGCCCGGTACCGTTACATTGGCCAACACTCATGTGTTCACCACAGTAAAGTGCAGTTTGGTGACCGGTTACATTACTCCATGCGCCATAAAAGTCATAGGTCATGGCAAAAATGTAATCCATATACTGACTAGCCGCTTGGTAATCTACATCTTCAATTTTATCGTAACCTGCACCTATAGCTGAGGTTAACTCGTATGTACGACCCGTTTCTGCTTCAAGCTTATCAAGCATAGCGCGTAGTTCTTGCATTAATGCAACATAGGCTGGGCCATCGTTGATTGGATCGCCAATGTCAGGATTGGGACCGTCACCACCTGGGAATTCCCAATCAATATCGACACCGTCATAGAATTTCCATGTTCTTAAAAACTCTTCCATTGAGGCAACAAAGGTGTCGCGGTTAGCTTTATTGGTAAAGCCACCGAATGGGTCTGATAACGTCCAACCACCTACAGATGGTAAAATTTTAATATCTGGGTAACGCTGTTTAAGCGCCATTAGCTGAGAGTAAGTACCACGGATAGGGTCTTTTGCATCAACCCCTGGCAGTGCTTTTTGTACTGCTGCCCATGGGTCGTGAATAACCACTTCGTAATCTGCAGAGCCGGCACAAGCGGTTTCAAGTGCACGTTTAGGACCACCCGATAACGATGCGTTTTCACCACAAATTGGAATAAAGCCATACAAAATATGACTCAGATTTTGTGCTGGCATATTCGTTACATCATAATCACGGCCATAAATTCCCCACTCAACAAAGTAAGCGCCTGTAACTAAACCTTGTTTGATACCAATGTCACGGTTATTTGGATCTACATCCATCGGCAATGGCGCTAAGTGGCCACCGTCAGTATCAGCAATTACAATAGGTTTGCCTGCACTACGCGCACAGGTCGTGCCACCTTCACATAGCTCAACATACATTGTATGGCGGCCTGCTTTATCATAAGGGAATGAAATAGTGCCACTTTTAGAACCAGCAGCAAGCGTGCCCTCATTAACTAGCATGTCATCAAAATATACTTTGTAGCTATCGCCACCATCACCACTCCATGCACTCCACTGAATGTTGATATTAACTTGTTCAACACGGGTAACTAGCTGCTTATAAGAGCCGTTTCCCTCAAGATCTACCTCAACAAACGAATATTGCTGTGGTTCCCAATTAATGCTTGGTGTAGACGGTGCAGCAGATGCTGTGCTTGCAAATAAAGCAACACCGATGGCTGCGCTTAGTTGTTTGATATTCATAGGTCTCTCTTATCCATTATTTATGTAATTATTTAATAAGTTTGAACTGCAAAACTTAGGCTTTATTAAAGTTTGGTCCATACATTGGCTTGCCCTGGCGTATCGCCCTGAGTCCACCATTTAGCGCGATAGCGCTGTCCTTGATACGTTACTTCTGCGCCGGCTTGGTAGGCTTTGCTAGTATTCCAAGTGGCTGCTGTGTCAGCTTTCGAGGCTGATTCCCATGCCGCTGAGGTATCTGGTTGTTGGCCTTTGTTCCACCATTTAGCGGTGTAAATAACGTTAGCAAAACGGGCTTTATCGCTGGCTTGATAGGTCTGAGTGCTTTCCCATTCAGGTACTGCTGGGTCAACCGGATCGACCACAGGTACATCGTTAACCGTGACACTAAAACTGGTTTGGGTACTTAATTGACCATCCGATACAGATACTGCAATGGTGTAATCGGTGTTTGCTGATACCTCTGCAGTGGTTAAGTTGATGTTGGCACCAGAGCCTGTAAAGCTTAGCGGTGTAGGTACTGTCCAGCTGTAAGTTAGCTCACTTTGCTCATCATCAAAGGCATGCAGATGAATTGCTGTTGTGGTGTTTTCATCAACTACTAGGTTATCTGGGGTGTGTACAATGGGTGCGGTGTTTGTTGGCGCACCTTGCACACTCAAGGCATAGGTATAATTTGCATCGCTGCTATACACTTGATTTATGAGTACGTCGGTTGCATCAAACGTAATGTCGCCCGCTTGGTTTTGCACACCAATTTGCACTAAATGCGCGTAATCGAGGTTAAGCTGCTCAGCCAATGCTTGTTGCCAATTTGCTTGATTGTCGGCATTGATTTTAAGCTGTTGGTTGATCACCTCTTGGCCTGTTTCGTCAAATAATCGCGCCCATACGATGTCGCCTGCAATAGCATTTTGCCCTTGGCGAACAAAGTAACCGACGCTAGTCAACGAATTTGGATCAGTTGGGCCTGCGTCATTTACTATGTTGATGTCGCTACAGTTATAAAAGCCTTCACCAACCACATCATTACGTTGCCAACGGCTATATAAAATGGCCTCGCCGCTGCGGTCTTGCGGAATTGCAACATTCATTTCATAGTAGCGTTTACCATCGGGGTCTTTAACGACCTCAATGTTGTCGTGCTCTTGCACTAGCTGTAAGTCTTGCCAAGTTAGTACGTCAGTTGCGCTATTGAAGCTTGGCTTGGTAATGTAAAACTGCCAAAAGCTTGGGTTGTGCGGGGTTGATGCAAGATAACGTATTTGAATATCACCATTGGCATTGGGTACTACATCACTGCGCTGCCAATGTGGTGATGGTAAATCCATACCCCGTTTGGCTGTATCGCCACCAGCACATAAAGTGCCGTTTGGTACACTGGCCTCAACTGCGGTTTGATTTAAATAGTCAGGAGTATTAACCGAAAATTCAATCGCTTGTACAAACTGCACCGTGCCCGATTCTAAATATGCGGCTCGACACGCAAGGTTAGGAATATTTGTGCCGTCTTCAGGCCACCAGTATCCGCCATCAACTTGACAAATTGCTTGGCGCGCTTTAGGGCTATCCATATAACCATGTGCTTGCACTTGCGGTGCTAGTGCACTGAGTAGTAAACCACTAGTAATTGCAGATAGCGTAATCGTGTTAAATTTAATTGATGCCATTATTTTATCCTTTATTAGACTCAATACATGGGGCAAGCTCAGGCCTACCCCTCATTGTTTTGTAAATTACAGGCTACAACTTAAGGTCCAATCTGCTGTTGCACCCGGCTCAGAGGTTGTCCACCACTTGGCTTTATAAACTGCGTTGTTATGCACCATTAGATCGCCGCCAGCAGCATGACTTGGGTTGCCCGCCCAGTCTGTTTGAGGGAAGTTTGGATAAACAGGAATCGTGGCTATATCAACTCCTTCACACGTACCTACAGGGTCACCGCCACCGTTATCTGGATTGCCCGTGCCATCACCCGGTGTTGCATCTGGTAGCATTGGGTATTCAGCTTTGAATGCATAAGTTTTTCCATCTTTTTCAATGGTAAAGTTGCTAGGCCCAGTGATTGGCATGTAGTACATCACTTGTGCATTCACAGTTGCACCAGCGCTAAAGTCTTTTGGTTGACCGCCCCATTCATTGTTCAGTGTGATTGAGAAACGGTGGAACTCGTTCTCAAAACCGCCAATATTATTACCCGCTGCGTTCGAGCCATTTACTTCTACTGCCATGCCCAGTTTTTCTTGTGCATTCCAGTTAGATTTAAAAATAGCTGAAGTTGATACCGGCACATCAAATGAGATTTTTGCACCACTAAAATCAAGACTTGAGTTATTAGTAAATGCAAACGTTGGGCTGATTGGGTAATTATCATCACCAATTGGGAAGTCTTTTGCTGTAAATGTTACATCTACTGCTTCAGCAGGCACTGTAAAGTTTGGATTTCCGCCATGTACATCATATGCAACACCGCTTTGATTAAACTTATCGTATGCAAGTGAAGTAAGCGTTGACCCCATGAAGTACTCGCCTTTCGCTGTATCGTAGTCAAAGTCACCCGCCAGCTCCCAGAACATAATACCGCCAAGGCCATTGTTGATAACGTAATCAACTTTTGTTGCCATTGACTCTTCATCTTCCATTGAAAGGAATACTTTTTTATCTGCGTTCCATAACCAAGGGGCTACAGCAACGCTGTCATAGTGACGAGTGTAAGTACCTGTTAAGCGGTCATCGGCGTCGGTATCAGGTGTTAAGCCATACACGCCTAAATACGAGCCAACAATGCCGTTTTCAAGGTTTTTAACATGCCATAAAGGGTTTGAACCTGCTGGCATTTCTTGGCCTGCATCGTTCTTATCATGCCAAAGGTTATCGATACCTAGTGCACCATTACCGCATTTGTTTTTCTCACCTACGCCAGTACCTTTAGCGCAATCAGCTTGGTTTGGTAGTGCCGCTTGGCCCCATAAACCGTTTGTTCCACCTGATACATTTTTAAAGCCACGGGTGTAATAAGGCAAACCAATATTAATACGACCTGCTGACATCGCTCCGCGGAAGTAACGTACGGCCCAATCAGTATTTAAATACCCAATGCCTTCAAACTCTTTGGTACCATATACATTCCACTGCGTAAGCTCTGAATCAAGACCCGTGTCAAACAACGCAGCGTTGTGACCTACGTGCGAGTTCCATGCGCCATGTAAGTCATAAGACATGATATTTACATAATCGAGGTATTGAACCGCTTGGAAGGTTTCCATTCCACGAAGTAAATAGCCCGACGAAGGCGATGCAATAGTGAGTAAATAATGCTTACCAGCGGCTTCACCTGCACGGTCTAGCTCTTCTCGTACCTTTTTCATTAGCACTTGATATGAAGCATTCAACCCTGCACGACGTGCGTTAGAAATAGGAAAGTCATCTGGATGACCTGAATCATTCATTGATGATGGGTATTCATAGTCAATATCAACACCATCAAAACCATACTTTTCAATAAATTCAACAGCACTTTGTGCGAATGCATTAATGCCAGCATGATTGATTGAACCATCGGCATTAGTGGTCATAGTATAAAAACCACCGCTTTCAACACGGCCTGTTTCATCAAAGTAACCGCCGGTTTCAGCCCAACCGCCTACTGATATTAATGTTTTTACATCTGGATGTTGTTTTTTGTATTTGTTTAACAGATTAAAATGGCCTTTGTAGTTAAACTCAGGGTCCATTTCGGCACCAACAACACCTGGCCACTGCATGTTTGTTGCTGGGTTATTTACTGATGCTGGGTCGCCAATTGATACTTTATTGTTGGCATCAACATGGGCAAAGGCATAGTTGATATGGGTAATTTTATCCCAAGGAATATCGTTTACTAAATAGCTGGGTTGACCATTAGCGCCATTACGCCAGCTAGTAAAGTATCCAATTACACGGCGTGGATGATCTGGGCCCATGATCTCGCGACCATTTGCGTCATAAATCGTACAGTAAGGCGTGTTTACACCGGGAGTTTGATATAAACCTTGGGGACGACAGTCAGTGCCCGTAACTGGGCCTGTATTTTCATCAACAACCGTTAATACTTTTGTTACTTGCGCTGTTGCACCGTCGTTATCGGTCACCGTTAGGGTGAAAGTTGCCTGACCAAGTGCCGTTGCTTGCCATGCAAAACTGCTCGCTGGTGAGCTTGATTGATGAACATCCACCCCGTTTGCTGCAAAGCTCAGAGCCGTTACTTGGCCATCACTATCAGTTCCAGAAAGTGCAAACACCACCTGCGAACCAACAACCAGTTGATCCGGAAGCGTGCTAAATGAAATAGCGGCAACAGGTACTTGATTAACAGGGTCAACAACTACTGAATCACTAACGTTCAGCGTATTAACAACTTCTGCAGAGTTCGCTCCTTCATCGTCTGTTGCTACCGCGCTAATTTGATGTTCGCCCGTGATAGCTTGCCAGTTAACACTGAACGGCGCAGTGTTATCAACCGCTATGGAAATGCCGTCGACAAAAAACTCTACACCTGCAACCGAGCCATCTGAATCAGTTGCTTGCGCCAAAATGACAACGTTGTCTTTATCGTTAAATAAAGAACCATTCCCAGGTGTGATCTCAGTAATTATAGGCGACTGATTATCATTGACAGCGCTGTCACACGCACCTAAAAGTAACCATTCTTGATATTGACCGGTATTCTCCAAAGGGTTTGCTTGTGTCCACCACTTGGCTTCATACGCATTATTTTGTGCCTTTACTTGGCTTCCTGCTGTATGAGTTTGCCCTAACTCCCATGTCGTCAATGTACTGCAGTCTATTGATGCATATACATTTAAACTAAATGCACTTAGTGATAAGACACTTAATTTAAGGGCATTATTTATTATTTTCCGTGAGCTCATTAGCTCCTCCGCTTAGTGTGTTAAGAAATGCTATTGTCAGTTTCCATTTATGAAACTAGCATGAACAAAGTAAATATCAAGTAAATAAAGTGTAATTAATAAACAAAATAGATACAAATTGATTAATTAATAATATGAGGCTAGTGATTTATAACTACTATAAAAACTATTAAAATACCAAGTTCAATTAATAACATTTATTAATTGGGCATTAAAAAGCCCAGTGAAACTGGGCTTGGTTTACATTAGGAATGTATATTTTGCTTAATTAAATGAAACCGTAACAATATTCGAACATACGTTCTCAGAAACACATAACTTATAGTTATACGTTGATAATCTTGCGTTACGAACGTAGTCACGGTAACGGCCATTATCTGATACGGTATCTACTAGTTCGCCATTTCGGTATAAGCTAAGTGACTCAGCACCCACTTCTTCCCAGTTTAGCTCTACACGCATAGTATCAAGACGTGACTTATTAGCGCGTTTTAGAGTCAACTCAATTTCAACATCACTTACAACAACTGTTTGTGTGAATGTATCTGAGTTGTTTTCACTATCTGTTACAGTTAGTTCAACTTCATAACTACCTGATTCAGCGTAGGCATGAACAGGGTTTGCATCAGTTGAAGTTGCACCGTCACCAAAGTTCCAGCTCCACTGTGAAATGTCATCATTAACATCACGGCTTGTATCTGTAAATGTAGCAGTTAAACCTTGTGCTGAAACATTAAAGCCGGCTTCTGGTGGTTGTGGACTTACTTCACCAATAGCACTAAATGTAAGTGACCAACCATTGATATTACCCGTATCTGCGCCTGCTGTATCTTCAACATTAAGTGTCCAATCTCCAGTCGCTACCTCAGAATTAAATACCGTTGATGTAAATGACTTCACAATGTCGTCGTCACTGCCACCTTCATTGCTTTGTAAAGTAACCTCTGTACCTTGTGCTGAAATAAGTGTAAGCACTAAGTCACCAGACCAAGTATGCGTAATGTCTACATCAGCCGTGGTACCAAAGATAGTTAAATCATCGGCCACAGTAATAACAGAGCTTGCACCTTCAGGTGAGTTATCCGGAATCTCAACGCGTTCATTACTACTGTAAGTAAAGTCGTTCAAACCAGCAGGTTGCAGCATTAAGCTTACTGTTTGATCTTTAACTTGCTCGTCTGTTGAAGCAGTTACAGTAAAGTCATAATTACCCCACTGAGTATCGCTATTAGTTGCTACCGTTAATACAACCTCATCACCTGGACGAGCTGTAGTTGCGCTTAGCGATGCGTCAGTAAGATCAGCAGCCAAAGCAAGTGAAACGTCACCATCCCATTGTGCAACTGAACCAATTGTAAAGGTATAGGTAACCGTATCACCAACTGTTGCTTGTTGAGAAACAGGTGATACTGATAATTTAAACCCAGGAGTTGGATCAGCATCAATGACTGCTTGGTTAACATTTAGACGTGTACCTGCAACCGTTTTACCATTTAATGCCGCATTAGCATCACCACTAGACATAAGTAACTCTTTAAGCTCTAGTGATGTTAGATCTGGATTTACTGACAATACAAGTGCAGCAGCACCAGCTACATGTGGTGTTGCCATTGATGTGCCAGAATAGCTTGCATAACCGCCACCTGGAATGGTTGATAAAATAGCACTACCTGGCGCGCCCATATCAACACTGGTTAAACCCCATTGTGAAAAGCCAGACATATTGTCGCGACTATCAGTACTTGCAATAGATAATACATTGTCATTTTCATAATTAGATGGGTAATGAGGATTTACATCGTTGTCTACCGCATCATTACCAGCAGCAGCTACAAATAAAATATCAGCTTCTTCACTGGCAGTAATCGCATCAGCAAGTGCTTGGCTATAACCACCACCGCCCCAGCTATTGTTTAATACACGAAGGTTAACACCTGAGTTTTTAAGGCCTACCATGTAGTCAATACATTTAATAGCGCCAGATGTAGAACCTGTACCATCTGCAGCTAAAAACTTACAACCTGCAATAGATACATCATGGTTTACACCAACAATACCAACACCATTGTTACCACTGGCACCAATTGTACCTGATACATGTGTACCGTGGCCTTCGTCATCCATTGGGTCGCCAGCATCGGTAATCGCGTTAATACCGTGTACGTCATCAATATAACCGTTGCCGTCATTATCGATACCATCTCCAGCAATCTCACCGCTATTTACCCACGCATTCGCAGCTAAATCAGGATGGCTATAATCTACACCAGTATCAATAACACCTACAACAATATCACGGCTACCAGTTGAAATTGACCAAGCCTCAGGTGCATCAATATCTGCATCAACCGTACCACCAGTTTGGCCTTCGTTATTTAAGCCCCATAAATCTTCAAAGCGAGGATCATTAGTTGCGTTTGCTATGCTCACTCGGTAATCAGGCTCAACATACTCAATAGCTTGATGTGATTTTAAGCGCTCAATTGCTTCTTTAGCGCTCATTCCTGATATTTTAAATTTAGCGAGGCGGCCTGAAAATAACGAAGTGAAGTTATCATCAATTTCATCGTTATTTAGATCAGATATTTTGGCTTTTACTAACGAACGAGCTTGCTTACGCATTTCCGGCGAAGCATTCTTTTTATATTTAACAATAATTGAGTCACTACTCGCAGTAACTTTTTGAGTCGTACTGTTTACATCAGGCAATTTCGCCGCAGCTAAACAAGGTAAAAGTGCAAGTGTAATAATAGATAATTTTGTTTTCATCGTTTTATCCGTAATTAAGTTAACTTAGCTGTACTAAGTGGAAAATTTACGTATAAGAATTTAAGCAATCACGTGGCAAGTGCTAAGAAAACGGTTAAACAGCGACTAACTCAAGTAAAAAAAAAAAATAAGGTACAAAATCATTACTTTTAACTAGAAATACAGTGATAAAAACATAAAAAACATCCATTTTAATGAGCTAAACTCATTAATTTTAACATACCATTAACTCATTATTTTTTATTGGATTTTAGTGAGAAATAAATATAAATCCAAAATTTAATTTCAAGCCATTGAAACTAAACAGCTTTAAATACCATTAAAAAAGATGATTCAAAATAGGTTCATTGAAGAATACAGTGACTGAGCAGTTATGAAGTAGATAACAGTAAACATACTGTTCAAGCACTGAAAGCTAGATTCTACATTCATGATTAAAACCGCACCTTACGTTTAAGAATAAAAGTTAATCACACATTTAACAGCACGGCATGCTGTAACGACAAACACCTTATTAAAACTTAATAAACAACCAAGGTGTTTAATTTTGCATTTCAAGGAGAATAATAATGAAATTGAATAAATCACTTTTAAGCTGTGCTATTGCAATTGCAATGGGCGCAAGCTTTACAGCAAACGCAACTACAGAATCAAAAGCGGGTTCAACTTCTGAGCTTGCATCTAAAGTATCTGTAAGTAGCATTGAAAATGCCGTAACAGTTAAACAATCATTTTCTGATAATACAGCATTAGTATCTCAAGATGGGGATGGCAATACTGCACTAGCTACTGAAGTCGGTAACAATAACGATGTTAAAATAGCTCAATTACAAAATGGTAATTACGCCGAAGTTGAAACAACGGGTGATAACAACCAACAGACTTATGCGCAAGATGGTATCGCTAATGGTTTTATTACTCGTATTACGGGTGATCATAACGGCGTTTATGTTTCTCAATTAGGCCAAGGATTATTCCAGAATAATGAAGCAATCAATATTATCACCGGTAGCGACAATAATATTGACGTAGAACAAGGTGATGGCGGCCATTGGTTTTACAACATGGACATGAGAGGTAACGGCAACGAAATTATTTCATCTCAGTCAGGTATGTGGCAAGAGTTTGAAATACTTAGCTTATCTGGTGATGAAAACATCATTGAAATTGAACAAACAGACACGTGGAATGAATTTAAAATAGAGTCATTACGTGGCAACGAAAATGAAATTGATGTTAGCCAAGATGGCTCACGCAACATTGTTACATTCACTGATATAGCTGGTGATGCAAACGAAATAGCTATTGAACAAAGCAGCGGTGATAACAATACGATTACTTTTGCAGCCGTTACTGGCAATGATAATGAAATAAAACTAGACCAAGAAGGTTCAGATAATGCTATTGAATCTGGTCTTTTTGACGGTTCATTCAACGAAGTAACAGTTAATCAAGTTGGTGATGAGAACCTTGCAACAACTGAGCTAATGGGCGATAACAATGAGCTTACAGCAATGCAAGTTGGTAACACTAATGAAGTATACATGGGTGTAATTGGATCAAATAATGAATTTACAGTAACTCAAGTTAGTAATTCCAGCTCGGTTCATTTAGCTAATTTTAATGGTAATGGCAATGATGTTGACCTTAGCCAATCAGGTGGTGATGAAAACGCAATTTTAGTGCAGTCTTCATACCCTGATGTCTCACTTACATCAAACGATAACGATATTGATGTTAATCAAGTCGGTAACCAAAACGAAGCCATTGTTACACTAGCGGGTGTTCTTGATAGTAATGCAAACCAAATTGATATCGCTCAAAATGGTGATATCAACGTTATTGACTTAATGGTAGAGGGCAGTAATCACTCTATTGATATTGCACAACAAGGTGAGGGAAACTGGGTAGGTGGAACGGGAGATTCAGCGCTTTTACTAGGTGGTGAAAACGTTTCATTCTCTGTTACTCAAACAGGTAATTACAATACTGTTGAAGGTAACGTAATTGGCTTTAACAGTACATTCTCTGTCACGCAAATCGGTGATGGTAACACTGCAACAATTACACAAATGTAATTGATGAGAAAGGGAGAGTAACCCTCTCCCTTATTTAACTATGAAAAATAATAAATATAACTATTTTTTTATACTTTTAACTCTTTTTATTCCTTGTAGTAATGCCAGTGATGATTTAGAAATCGATGGATTACTTCTAAACAAAAGTATTAGCCGCTTTGGGTATCAATTTTATAGTGAATTTTCAAACTATTGGCGCGAATTCCCCTCAACAGCAGGCTTCAATGTAGAAATAAAAGAAACGGTTATACCCCGTGCTGGCACCAAATTAGTATTAATAATGAATAATAAGATAATTTATGCAACCCACTTGGGACGAAAGCTAGAGCCTTTGGACGAGCGGGTAGAGCAAGCAGTACATTCTGTAATGGACGCAATGGCGCGATCGAATATGCAAACAGCGAGTCCTGACATGGCATTGAACGGATGGTAACAATGAAAAAAATAGTATTAACAATAATAACGACTTTAAGCTTTTCAGTCTCCGCAACTGAAATTATTTACACCCCTATTAACCCGAGCTTTGGCGGCAACCCTCTCAATGCCAATATGCTGCTTAGTAAGGCACAAGCACAAAATAAGCATAAAGCGCCTGTGATCGAAAAAGGGTATGCAGAGCAATTTCAGGATTCATTAGAGCGAACATACTTAAATAGGATGGTGAGAGAAATCACCGACATGGCTTTTGGCGAAAATATTGAAGACAGTGTTTTTAACCAAGATTCAATATTTATGAGTGGTGATTATCAAATAGAAGTAATCACCAGTACAACCGACACTATCACGGTTAGAATAACAAATATAATTGATGACTCGGTTGTGGTTATCGAAGTACCGAGGTTTGGATAATGTATAAAGTAATTATAATAACAATCGCTCTTTCTCTTAGTGGTTGCTCTACTATGGGTAATTTAATTCCCCCATCAAAACAAAGTGCGGTAACGTTAGAGCCAACAGATGTTTTTTCTGACTTAAAAAGCTTACCTAAACCTGCAGGTAGCATTCCAGTTTCGGTTTATTCATTTCGCGATCAAACCGGTCAATATAAACCACAAACTAATGTTAGCTCGTTTTCAACGGCCGTCACTCAAGGTGCAAACTCTATTTTAGTGCAAGCATTACATGAGTCTGACTGGTTTACGCCGGTTGAACGTGAGGGTTTACAAAACATTTTGACTGAGCGAAAAATTATTAGAGCGGCACAAGCGACTAACCCTAATCAGAGCGAGCTTCCGCCATTAACCACCGCAAAAATTATTTTAGAAGGTGGCATAATTAGCTACGATACCAATGTAAAAACTGGCGGATTAGGAATGGAATACTTTGGGATTGGTGCCTCAGAGCTATATCGTGAAGATGCAATTTCAATTTATTTGCGTGCAGTCGATGTAAGAACTGGCCAAGTACTATTATCAGTAGCCACCAGCAAAAAAGTATTGAGCCAAGAAATGCGAGCAGGCTTCTTTAGATATGTTAGTTACAAACGTTTAGCCGAAGCCGAAGCTGGATTTAGTGATAACGAACCTATGAGTATTTGTGTGACACAAGCCATAGAAAAAGCGCTTACTGATTTAATTACTAAAGGCATAGATCGAGGACTTTGGGCTAAAAAACAAGCTTAAAAAATAAAAGGCTATGCAAATAGCCTTTTTATTTAATTATCTAATGGAAGTAATACCGAAATGTAGCGCTGTGCCCAATTTGCAAGCTCTATACGATTACGCGATTGAGTCTTTTTAAACGCACTATAAAGATGAGTTTTCACTGTGTGATCACTAATATTGAGTTTGTTCGCTATTTTATCGTTACTCGCACCCTGCGCTATTAATTGAATCACCGATTTTTCACGTTTGGTTAAGTTTTCGCAATCCGATTTACTAAGCACTATGTCGTCATGCAGTAAATTGTTAGATGAAGCTGCATTTAATATATCTTTGAATGCATCAGAAATCACTTTACGAGTAAACCATAGCTCGCCATCGGTTATTCTTACAAGCGCCTTAAAAATATCCTCTGCAGCATCTGAACTATAAAAAACACCATTGAAGTGATTTAATAATAAATTTTTCTCACACACAGCATTTGGCTCAACGTTAAATAAAATCACCTTATTTTGCTTAGCTAAACAGATTAATTCGGCAGGGATTAATGAGTGCCAATCCTTATCCGCACCATCAACGAGATAAAGTTCAAAGGTTTGACGTAACTCGACTTTAGGGAGTGAGTCATCCATTTTTATTTCATTAAAAAGCGCTTTTAAAGTGCTTATAATCGTTGTATAGCAAAATGAGTGAGAAGACGATTTAGGTGTTGTTTTAATAAAGGCAAATTTTTTACTTAACATAATTACCATCCCTGAAACAATTTCATTACATTACCTAAATCAACTACAAAACACAATGCTCTTTTGGTATAAGATTATCAGGGTGAATCCCTATAAAGCAGTTAAGGCAAATTAACTTTCAGTGAGCATATAAAAGCGCAATGTTACACCGTTAGTCCAACCAAATCCTTGTTGTACTTGATATTCCCCCCCGCTGGCTTTTTTTTGCGGTGTGCATACGTTATATTTTTCGAGCAAGCATTTATTTTCAATAAAATCTTGTTCTACCATTGTTAGCCAGTTTTTCATTATGCGTGTAGCTAATTGCTCTATACCATAATTACGCAAGCCTTTTACCGCAAACCATTGTAATGGAGCCCAGCCATTCGGGCTGTCCCATTGCTGTGGGGTATCAACAACAGTGGTTACAATGCCGCCTGCTTTTAAAAACTGCTCGCTCAATACGTTTGCAACCAGTTCAGCTTGCTGTTGCGAGGCCAAATTAACAAAAAGCGCGGTACTTGCCGCTGCACTTAAAATAGCAGACGGCTTAGATAACTTATGATTATAATCAACAAAAAAACGCTTCTCATTACTCCAAAGATATTGATTAATAAGCGACTTTCTTTTTACAGCATAGCTACTGTACGTTTGTGATTGTTGCTCATTGCCAAGCAATTTAAAATATTCACTAAGCTGATTTTCTAAATTGTACAGTAGGCAATTTAGATCTATAGGTACAATATCTGTCGTTTGAATTGAGTTTAGTAAGTTTGACTCGGCTAACCAGCGCGAGCTAAAATCCCAGCCAGACTCGCATGCGGCACGAATATTACGATAAAACTCAGGTTTTTTATCATCACTAAACCCTGATGCAAGCGCTAAGTCTTCTCTTAATGACTCTGCGCGAGGAGCCGCCTCATCATCCCAATAGCGATTTAATACCCCACCACATGGCATTGTTACCACGCGTTTTACACTTGTTTGCGCATCATCGAGTGTATCTGCTCCTTGCATCCAAAATGCGTGCTCTTTTCTTAAAGCTTCAACACACAATCTAAGCCAAGCTAAATTATGTGTTTTACTGTGAGTGTGCTGCCATAAAAGATCAACCATCAGCGCTAAAATAGGCGGTTGTGAACGCGATAAATAATAACTGCGGTTACCATTGGGAATACAGCCGTAATCATTAATTAAATCTATAAAATTCTGCAGCATGTCTTCTACTACATCACTTTTATCTGCATCAATTAAACCCAGCGCAGTAAAATAACTATCCCAATAATAAATTTCTTGAAAACGTCCACCAGGTACAATATAGCTGTGCTTTAAAGCGAGTAAAGAATTAGCTTTGGGTGTATCGGCTTCACGTCGAAGGCCGCTCCACAGTGAGTTTATGTAGCCTTTTACACTGGTGGTATTTGCAGCTGCTTTCATTGTTAATAAAGGCGTTGTTATAAAATGCGCATCAACAAAGTCTCTTAATTGAGTTTTATCAAGGGGTGCTATTTGCTCATACTGTATACAGGCACTTTGCCAATCAACACGCGCGGTTGCATCAGCAAACGTTTTACAGTCGCTAAATATGTGCTGTGTTTGTACATCTTTAAATAATTGGCTATTAAAAAAACTCATAACTGTCCTAATCTATTAACTATTGACTGCGTGTTGTGAAATGGCATGGGTGCGTTTTTTAAAAATAATCACGCTAATAAAAATTAAACTAATGGGCACAAGTGAAAGATAAAAAGCATGCTGGCCACTAAAGTGCTCAAATACATACCCGGTTATCACCGACCCTGTGGTGCCACCAAGTGCTGAAAACACAACGATTAACCCTGTCATTGCAGCATGTTGATGCTTTTGAAGCGCACTGAGCATGACTGAGTTGAGTACCGGATAAATGGGCGCCATAAAAAAGCCAATTAATGGCAAAACAAACGCCGCCAGAGGCGCATCAAATAAACTGTTCACCTCGTTTTTAGGTAAGTTTTCCGTTAGTGGTAAGGTAATAATAATCAACGCAGCCATAGCAACTAAACAACAGCTAAGTACAACAAACCAATGAATATGCTTTAATACTTGGCCCGCCACTAAGCGCCCTAAAGCAAGAGCTGCGGCAAAAATACTCGCTAGTTGAATACTAATGGCTACTGGTAATTGCAAAACTTGATTATTAAATGTAGGCAACCAAGTCCCTACCCCTTGCTCGATTAACACATACAAAAATGCACTAATAATAAAAATCAGCACTAACGGTTGATAGGTAAGTTTGAGCATAGCAATAAAGTCATTCCAACCAGAGTTGCTTTTTTGACCTTTAATAGCAGGTTTTATTGGTGCTATTACGACACTGATAATCACCAAAAGCGTAAGCGCTGCTAATAGGTAATAAACGTTCAACCAGGCATTGCTATCAACAGGGTCTATAAATGCGGTGAATACCCAATAGCCACTTAATACACCCACCATAAAAATGCCTTCTATCGTGTTTAGTAATGATGAGTGACTATTTGCACCCTCTGTCACTTGGCCAATAATTGAATAAACCGACACCTTAACGACCGCAAAACCACAACCCACAGCAGCAAATAACACTTTAAACATGTAAAATTCACTTATTACAGCTGTAAAAAAACACGCTATTGCGACAACTATCAGTGCTAGCAGCATTGCAAGCTTGTAGCCCAAACGCGGTATAAATGAAGCAACAACAAATGACATTATTGCAATTGATAAGTCTTTAAATCCCTCTAAAACCGACGCTTCTGTTTTGCTTACTCCTAGTGTGTTTATAGCCTGCAAAATAACAGTGCCTACGCTATTTAATAGTATTGCGAAAATAAAATAGCTTGCAGCAATTGCCAGTGTGATTTTTATTTTACTCATTGCTTGCCTCGTTTAGAGCGACATACGCCATAACTTTTATAAAGCAAATTACCCATAGCTGGTAAATTACCGTGTGTGTTAGTCAGTAAATCCAGAGTTTAGTGTAGAACAAATATCATTGCAATCGTTTGCATTTTAAATTTAACAATTAATATACATGCATACTAAGTTAACGTTTGCTTGACTGGCGAGTAATTAATTCTATATCAATAACTTGTGATTCGGCTTTTTCACCTGAAAACTGCTGTATTAACTTTTTAACTAACAAAGTCGCAGCAAATTGGGTGTTTTGTTTAATCGTAGAAAGAGAGGGATGGCTAATATCAGCCATGGCAATGTCATCAAATCCAACCAGTGCCACATCGTTGGGAATACTTACATAGCGCTCTTTCAGCGCTTTCATCGCCCCCAGTGCAACCATGTCACTACAGGCCATTATCGCGTCAAAATATAAACCTTTTTCACGTAATAACTGATTAATTGCTTGATACGCTGAGCGACTGGTAATATCAATGGATATAACATGCTGCTCAAGTTTATGAGTAGAAAGTGCAGCAGCGTAACCACGATGCCTTTCACTAATTTCACCATGCTCAGGATCGCCTAAAAATAAAATACTTTTAGCACCGTGTTCTATTAAATGAGCGGTCGCTTGCATTCCTCCTAAGTAGTTATCGCTGCCGACAATAGGATAATTGCTTTGTGTTTTTGGATCCCCCCATACAACTAAAGGAATACCCGCATCGGCAGCCGCTTCTATATTAGTTTGGCTTTTTCCTTGCCCCACAACAATAATACCGTCTGCTCGGCGGCCATTAATAAAGTAATTAGCCCAGTCATCTTGCGCCATAATAGAGTTAGATAACAACAACTCTAAACCCTGCTGATTAAGCGCAAGGTTAATTTCGCTCACTACCTTGAGTAAAAATGGATCGCTAATTGACTGCTCGGTTTGCTCATCAAGATTAATAATGACGGCAACAACATTGGTTTTTTGCGTACGTAAACGGCTAGCTGCCGTGTTAAGGCTAAAATTATGTTTTTTTGCAAGCTGCTGAAGCTTGTCGCGGGTTTCTTGTTTTATAAGCGGGTTATTATTCAGCGCGCGCGAAACCGTTGAGGTAGACACCCCTGCAAGCTTTGCTAAATCAGCTAATTTAATTTTTTTATTATTCATAAAACCCTAAACGCTCCACTTCGGCTGATGCTATATCTAACTTACTGACAATATAGCATTATTATTTTTTACTGGCTTGCCCATTAACTTAAAAGTTACGCTCTTGTGTAATTACGCTCAATAAAACAACAGCCCATATTAATAAATAATTTACAAATAAATATTGCAAACGTTTGCATTTATCTCTAGAGTTTCAATTTATACAGCTTGTTTACATTAAAATTTAATCAATCTCGCTGTAATACACACTGTTTAACACACTAAAAACGGGATCTCACACATGAAATTCAATAAAGCAAAAAGCATGCTAGCCTGTGCAATTACTTTAGCCCTAAGCACACACGCTGCTGTTGCAGCAGAACAAGCAAAAGAAAAAAAAGTTGAGCGAATTGTCGTTTCTGGTACCCCCGCAGGTGTTGGGATCAGAAAAATTGATGCCAGCTACGCAGTAACAAATATTGATTCATCACAAATTATAAAATTATCACCTAAAAGTACTGCTGACTTATTTAAAGCTGTTCCCGGTGTGTGGGTAGAAAGCTCTGGTGGTGAGTCTGGTGCCAACGTATTTGTACGTGGTTTTCCAGGAGGTGGTGATGCGCCATTTTTAACACTCAGTATTGAAGGCTCGCCAGTTTACCCTGCGCCTACTCTTTCATTTTTAGAAAACTCATCGTTATTTAGAATCGATGAAACGATTGAAACGATGGAAGCACTGCGTGGTGGTCCTAACCCTGTGCTATCCAATGGTCAGCCTGGTTTAACAACCAACTTTAGGTTAAAGCGTGGCAGTGAAGATACTCAAGGCTTATTTAAATACACCACCTCAGATTACGACTTACAACGGGTTGATGCTGTGCTAAGTGGTGAAATCACCGACGATCTATATTTTATGGTAGGCGGCTATGTTAAAAGCTCACCGGGTATTCGTGATGCAGGGTTTACCTCAGAAAAAGGAAGCCAATTTACAATTAACATTACTAAAGAGTTAGACAATGGCGAGCTTAACTTTTATACCCGTCAAACAGACGATCACGGTGCTTGGTACTTACCCACCCCATTAAACGTTGACGGTATTGACGCCCAGTATACTCAATTAGGCACACTTAACCGTCAAGCGACGATTTTTACCGGCCCAGATGCGCAAGCACACGATATTGACCTAGGTGATGGCCGAGGATGGGATGGCCATGTATCCGGCGGTAGCATTAAACTAGAATTTGATAATGGCTGGCAATTTATAGATCGTTTTAATATTACTAAAGGCGATGCCAATACATTTGGCCTAGTACCTAATGGTTCAGCAACGACAATTGGTGAAGTGGCTGACAATGGTCAAACGGCATTCGGTGCAGTGACTAACACCGAATATGCTAGTGACACCGCGATTCAGCAACTGGGTCGCTGGGTAGTATTAAAAGAAATAAGCTCGTTTACTAACGACTTAGCCTTTTCAAAGCAATTTGGCGATTTATCGGCCACTTTTGGTTATTACACCGCAAGCACATCTGCGAGCGATTGGTGGAGCTTAGGTAATACGGCGTATCACGTGCTGGAAGCCGGTGGTGAGTCATTAAATGGCATTGAATGTAACCAAAGCACTGACGGGTGTGGTTTTAATTACGATATTAGCTCAACAGGTGATGCACGCACCAATGCTTTTTACTTTACAGGCCAATACAAATTTGCAGATGCATTTACGCTTGATTTAGGTGTACGTAAAGAAAACCATGATGTGCAGTACAGTGTTGATGAAGACCTTGACGGTATTATCACTAAAACCGTTGATTACGATGAAAGTAAAACCTCATGGACAACCGGTTTAAACTATTCAATTAATGACGACATGGGCGTGTTTGCACGTGTTAACCGTGGTTATAAAATGCCATATTTTGATGACTTTAGAGATAACTTTGGCGCATACCAAGGGGGTGAAAAACTAATTAAAGAAGTAACGCAGGGCGAACTAGGTTACAAGCTTATTTCAGACTCTACCGACTTCTACGCCACCTTTTTTGTCAATGAAGTAAAAGGCGATACCTTTGTAAGTCGCCCGGGTGTACCGGCTGACATTTTAACCAACGAAGCGTATGGTGTTGAACTTGATTATAACTTTAATCATGAATCTGGCTTTTCTGTTAATTTAAATACCACATTACAACAGACCGAAATCACTGAAAGCCCTGAAAATAAAGGTAACGACGCACAGCGCCAACCTAAATGGCAAGTACGTGTAACACCAAGCTATGACTTTGAAGTAGACGGCATGTATGCCACTTTATATGGTACTTTGTCAGCAGTGGATGACCGCTTTGGTAATAACGAAAACACCGTGACACTTGATGGCTACGAAAAAGTAGACTTAGGTTTAATTGTTGAACCAGTCGAAGGCATTAAACTGCAATTAGCTGTAGATAACCTAACCGACGAGCAAGGTATCACTGAAGGCGACCCACGCAATGCCGACGCCCCCAATGGCCGTTACATTATGCCGCGTACAACACGCTTAAGTGTTAGTTACGAATTTTAATACACTCCCTAAGCAATAAATTAAAGCCGCTGTGTTTAATACACGGCGGCTTTTTTTATTATAGATATCAAACTATTAGCAAGCTCTCTATGCGCACTAACGGGTAAGTGTATGCCCTCTTTATTACATGGCTTTATCAGCGGATAACAATCTAAAAATACACACGTGTGACGATAGGCGACGGCTTTAAATTCAATAGATAATTGTTCAACTTTTTTACCTGCACCTGCGTAAATGCTTTTATAACTTCCCACTTCATGAACCGTGGGCGGGCTTATAATGATAATCTTTGGTATTGTTTTACAATGATAAAAGGCTTTAATGGCTAAAATTAACTCCTCAAGCGCTTTGCCAATATCGATAGCAGACAGTGCAAAACGTGCTTTTAAGTCATTAGTACCGAGTTGAATAATAACAACATCAACAGTGTGCGCTTCCAGATACGGTTTTAAATATTTAATGCCCGATTTATCTCCCATAAACGGGGGGTTATTGACTAAAGTACGATTAGGCTCCCCGGCTTCAATCACTTCAAAGCCGGTGCCCAACTGCTGCTTTAATAAAGTAGGCCAGCGTTCAATTTCGCTCAGCCGTTTGCCATCAACAGGAGAAATACCAAAGGTATTGGAATCACCAAAACACAGAATATTCATTAAAACGGATTCAATGTATAGCCTTGTTGTTGTAACTGGGCGTGGGCTGTCATCGCTGAAAGCGCCATTTTCACCCCAGGTATAAGCTGATCTGCTGCTACCTTCATATGCATTGCCGACTGCCCGCATACATATACCTGCGTGTTATTAGCAAGCAGCTGTTTAATTAAAGATTCGGTTTTGTTATCTTTGTCAAACCGAGCTTTATAATCACTGTTTTTCAGTACATCAACGCTGGCTCCACCGTGTACCACCAGCGCAAGCTGAATATTTTCTGGTTTTACGCCGTGAGCCACATGCATATTAATAAATCGCGCTAACGAATTAATATGATTATTTTGCACGCCCTTTTCAGCGCCTTTACCTACATCAAAAGCTATCTTGAACTGTGCTTGGTTTAAATCAGACACATGCTCGGGCACATTATAAAAATAACCATAGTCTTTAATAACAGGCGAAGGCTCTGCAGCAAGAGTACTAAAGCTAGCCAAAAGTAAGCTTGAGCCAATAAGTAACGTTTTCATACATCATCCTTTTTACTTTTTGTTTAGCCTAACGCTATTTAACGTGATTAACTAGCCTGAACATGTGAATGTGCTTTGAAAGTCATTCCTAAATAATTAAAGGTATGTTTAAACATATCGATAAATGCGTCTGGCGCAGAGGGAGATGCAGCATTAGACAACAGTGAAAACTGTTTTTGACGTAAAGTTCTAAGCTTCGGTTTTAACGCCTCATCATCCATGTAATCTGTGATCCTATCTATAAATGCTTTCATTTTTGGCGTGGTGTTATACCAGTACACAGGCGATGCGAACACCCAATGTTCGTAACGAAGTAACACTTCAAACAAATTATAAAAATCATCATTGTGATACTGCTTATCGTAGCGATAAGGTGAAATAACATAATCATCTAAGCAAAAAACAATGCCGCTTTGTTGCTTACTATAGGCATTAACTTGCGCGGTAGTATTGCCATTTTTACGTCCACTTGAATATATGATTGCGATATTGTGTGCTGATTTTTCTTGCATTGGGTTAGCTCCTTTTCTTATGATGGAGCAAAGCTTAAAACCTCAAGTTAAGTTCAGGTCAATAAGAAATAATTTAATTTTTAAAAGGAATTAAAGTGATGGCGGTACAAAAAAAGCTTACTGAAGCCAACTTAACGGTTGGGTTTGTCGCTAAACGCAGTGGCGTTAAGGTATCTACACTGCACTTTTACGAAAATAAAGGGCTAATACGCAGTTGGCGAAACAGTGGCAATCAACGACGCTTTAAACCAGATGTACTAAGGCGAGTAGCAGTTATAAAAGCAGCACAAGCGATGGGGATCACGCTCGAAGAAATTAAACAAACTCTGGCAACGTTACCAGAGCAGCGTACACCAACACAAAAAGACTGGTCTGCACTCTCAAAACAATGGCAAAAGAAACTTGATGAGCGTATTGCTTATATGCGACGTTTACGTGAACGGGTTGATGGCTGTATTGGCTGTGGGTGTTTATCAATGAGTAAGTGCCCTATTTATAACAAAGACGACCACTTAGGTGAAACCCAAAGTGGTGCCATTTTGTTAGAGCGAGATTAAGGCTTATAAAACCTTAATCTAGACCATTTAAGCCTTCTCGGGCAGCGCGATATAATGCCCCTAGAGTTGAGTCAAATACCGATTTTATAAAACTGTAAGTCAGCTCTACAGCTTTGCTAATAACTTTGCCAGCAAACACTAGCATGTGGCCGAGTAAACCTAAGGTTTGCGTTGCAAATGAGGCTGACGCTTTGGCTATTTTATCAAGCGTTCGCGCGAGCATATCGTAAAAAGTTAAGCCTGTACCTATGGCTGCTTGTGCTGCAACAGCACTGTAGTAGCCCGAATCTTTTAATAAGGTAACTAACGCAGCGCCAAGCTTATCTGCCCAGTGTGAACTAAATGAAGCTTGGTTTCTGTCTTCAAACTTTAAGCGTACCGGTGTGCTTAAAAAGTGGTTTGCTTTTACAGTTAAATTGCCCCAGTCATTACTGTTTGCGGTATTAACATAGCCTGGCGTACCGCTTAACTTGTGGGCTGCGCCTTTAAGGCCCTGACCATTATCAAGACGAATTTCTTGGCCATTGTAGGGCGTATGTGAAAATGGCCACAAAGGCACTTTTGTAACCGGATCAGCACCGTGTGTACAGCGGTATATTTTATCAATACGTGAGGTGGCAGCGCGTGAAAAGTTATCAAGCCCCACTCTTGGTGAGCCGAACGTATATAATTTAACCGGCAACGAATACTCTGCTTTTATCCAATCGGCTGAAAGCGTAGCCAATGCCCCGCCTAAACTGTGGCCAACAATATGCACACAGCCGGTTATTTTGTCTCGAATGTTAGCCGCTACAAACTCTTGTAGTGCAGGTTTCATACTATAAAAGGTTTTATTAAACCCAGCATGTACCATACTGCCGTTAGAGCCACCGCTTAACCCAAAATGTGCATCTGTTAGGCCATCTCTAAGAGAAGCCGTGCCACGAATAGTGATTACTGAATCACCTTGAAATGAATTTTTACCGTGTGCAACAAGGCCAAACCCAGTACTTAAACCAAATAAATGAGAGAAAAACCCGCCTGACACACCTTGTATGGATTTATTATTGATAGAAAAATCAAACTGATCTCGTAAGGATGCATGCAATAGCCCATTTAATAGTTTTGTATTTTTTAATTCTTTAGCATCATAAGCAAGTGATGCTAATTGGACTGCCTGAGTAGGTGTTAACGTATTCATTTTAAATCCTTTTATTGGTTTTAAACGTTAGAGCTTGCAGGTGGTAAAAACTGCAAATGTATGCTGCTTATTATCTTTAGCAGCTATATCAAACGTTTCTGGCTCATTTGCGATATCACAAACCAAATTACTTAAGTATTTGGTTAGCGTATCTTTATGCTCATAAGGAAATAGCCTAACAGCCCAAATAGTAACTTCCTTTGCATTCTCATCTAATGTGTATATGTGTTGTATAACAGATTCGTTGTCGAACATGTTTGATGGCTTTGATGTTTTGATAACTTTTTTAGGGAAAGAAAAACGACCATCACTACTTGTTGTTACTTCATCAATATATTCATCGCCATAATTTAGTCTACGAAATACCTTTTTACCAGCAACAGGTTGCTCATCAAAAAGCAAACGCCCTTCAACTGGAGCTGATAACACAAAATCTTCCTTACTAAAAAAACCAAACATATTTGCAAAAACCTGTGTTGTAGTAAATAAAATTAGAATAGCCACAACTACAATGAGTAATGGCAACTTAAACCGCTCCATCAAAAATATAATCTCCAATAAATCAAATGCATGCACCATATACCGTAAAGAAGTGCTCTGGCGCTTCTTCTATAGGTATGTCGTATGTTTGTGGGTCTTTGGCAATATCACACTCTAAGTCAGCGAGTAAGCTTTTTAGGGTATCACTCCCATCGTGCATAGACACGGTTATGTACCAAAGAACAACGCCCTCAGGCGTACCATTTTCTAAATAAACATGTTGAACCAGTGATTCATTATCAAACATGTTTGCAGGCTTACTCGTTTTTATAGATTTTTCTGTGAAGGTAAAAAAACCATTATCATCGGTTATTGCTTCATCTTTATATTCATCACCATAAGTAAGCGCACGTACAACCTTAGTATTTGCAATAGGCTGCCCTTCATCTAATAATTGCCCTTTTATCGGAGCCGATAAAACAAAATCTTGCTTATTAAAAAAACCAAATATATCTGCACAAGCCTGTGTTGTAGTAAAAATAATAGTAATAGATACAACTACCAAAAAGTAAGCTTTAAAACGCGATAACAAAATATACAAGCTCCAAACTATTAAACTCAAAATACACGTGTCGTATTGCTATTTAATGACGTTTTAAACTCTTAACTATCAGCGTTAATGAAATTGCCATTTCAACTAAAATTTATTCTAATTGGGTACAAAGTGTTCTGCAAGCATTTAGAGCAAAAAACAATCAATCCTTCCCTAAAAAAACAATTCATAAACCAGCTTACATATAATGCTAAACCCAAGTCCCATCATTAATATATAGCCATATAAAATAGCAATAGCGCCACCCGATGCATCCCCTATTTTGTCTATTTCGATACATGTAGAACACACTATAAAAAAGATAAAAAAGTTAGCAATTAAGCCTAATATATAAGCTTCGCCAAATAGTGGGGAAATACCGACTAATATAGCGCTTAGCATAATAAGTATGCCTGAAAGCGCCTCCTTTAAAGAAAACTTGTACTCAATAATTTTGAGCACTAAGGTCACGACCATTAATGCTAAAAAATAAACCGTAGGTTTAAACTGGCTATACAAATAATCCACACTAAACATTTGGCTAATCGTCAATGAGGGCTCTTTAGCTGGGCTTAAATCTTCTGTTATCGCGCTTGAAGCGTCATCGGTAAAAAAATACGCAGCCGCAACAATAATTAACTTTATCATTCCAAAAAAGATAAAACTGGCGACCATAAACCCTATTGAATCGTCTCTGGTCAATCGCTTGTTTGCTTTGCTTTCTACAATTTTAGCTAGCAATACACCCAATAAGCACACACTACCTAAATAAAGCAGCGCGACCCAAAACTGATCAAGATAAAAAACCGATAAGCCAGGGGCAATAAATAAAAACATTGAATCTTCATTATCTAACGAGCTTTTGGGCTTAACACTGTATTTTGACTGTTTAAATAGTGCTAAATAAACAAATAATGGCTGTAAAAACAGCATTAAAATGCAGGTGTTTATAAGAGTCATTTATCATCCTTGATTACAGCCAATACACTGCGCCGAGAGTATTGGCAATTACGAAACTAATTAAAGGTTTATTTTTTGCAGGTAGGTTTTAAGCTTTAATAAGCCTGACTCAAGCTCAAACTTTTGTATTTTAGGGTTTTTAAACTTAAACCCGTTTGAAATATGAGTATTGATCATCGTCGCCATGCCTTCAAAACCCACAGGGGCACTTGCAACTAAATCGCTCAATAGTGGTTGAATAAGCTCTTGATGCTCTTCAATTTTAGTTGGATCCTCGTAAATATCGTATACGAGGTTGGTTAGTGTTTGTTGGTGTTGTTGTTCCATAATAATTCTATAGCGCCTTAAGTTTGGCGTTTATAGCTCCTTTTTATTTCAATTAAATCTGTCATGCGAATATCAAAGTATCAATTTTACTAAAATTGCATTTTATTGTTCTGAGTCAATAGATATTCCCGCTTCTCGCATTTGTTTTTTTAATATAGCTTCTTTATTTTCTTTATAATTACTTTCATCTAAAAAGCGTTTCTGTTTAGCTGCGTTTTCAAAATCACCTAACTTTGTATATATCAAATATAGAGCTTCATGGGTTCTGATTACTCTCATTTTCTCTTCTTCAATACCTTGGTTTTCATTTAAGTATTGATTATATAAAGCAATCGATTTATGTAAGTTTTTAGTAACAAAACGCCCAGACTCATATGCAAAAGCCAATGCTAAGATTCCATCAGGATCACCATTTTCAGCATGTAATTGAGCCTCCGTGATATAACGGCTTCCATCACTTGTATGTAAACCTATAACTTCTAGCGCCTGCCAATATCCCATTTCGTATGCTTTTTCGCACCATTTTTCAAGCTGTCTAGGCGCATACATCAGGCTTTTTTGGCATTGAAGTATCACGGTGTTTTTGGATAACTTAGGATCATTAATATCATGCTTTGGAAATAAAGTTCCAGCAAATGAGTCGAAACATAATATAAGTACAAAAAAAGTATAAATTAACTTTTTCACTACTATATACCTTTTACTATCGAGGTATTTTCAGGCAGGTGTACTTGATAAGATTTTACTGCAGTTTGAAATGGAAAACCTTCTCGTGAAAAATATTGCTTTTTAAGATTACCCTTTTCATCAGAATAACCCTCACAACTTCTTTGTGAGTAACAAGCAGTACCACCAATAAAGTCAATAAATCTAAGTTTTAGCGTGCCTTCCATTTTCACAAGTGTATCAAGACCTTCTTGATATTTAGTTGATCTAACAGCATGCCAACGATGCATAAAAGCAACAACGCGATTTTGATTAGTTTGATTTAAAATATTACTTATATTTTGAGCCCAAACCATATTTCTAATGGTGTGACTATTAAAACAATTACCTGCTAATGAATTATCATAATCACACGATTTATCAATAGACTCCATCTCATCCAAAGTCAAATCAAGTGCAATTATTTTTAAGCCTACTTCCCGAGCGGCTTTAACCAGTTCGCCATATGCTTTAGGAACTAAATAACCCCAAGCCCAATTATCATTAAAATATTGCTGAATTACATTAAACCCTTTACCTGTTCGTTGATAAAACTCTATTTTTTCTTGCATAGAACGAGGTAACATTTCAATTGCAAAATGGGTAAAACCAGCTGTTTTAAGTTGCCTAAGTGCTTTTATAGCTTCATATTTGTAGATTGCGGGATTGTGGCTTGATTCGCCTAGCATAACTAAACGCGCATTACCGGCCATTGTTCTGTAATTTACATCCATGTTTATTTTATTCATTACCTATCCTTGTTCTTTATTTAAATTTTCAAAACACCATTTATAAAACTCAATAGCGTCATTATTCTCAGAGCTGTAAGGAGCAACTGCATATTCATAGCTTATTGCAAATAAAAGCGCTTTTGCAGTGAAGTTACACACTTCACTTTTTGAATAACATTCCTAACTCCACGCCATAATTTCATTGCGCGGCTAACATACTCATCGCCCTACTTTTATCTATGTTCCTTTGTATTTTAATTCAATAAGCAAAGCTATGCAGACTTACTTTTTCTTTCTCTTATTTCCTTTAGCTATCTCTTTTTCAACAGCGGCCCGAGCGTCTTTTATATCCTTAAAAAAGTTATATTGATATTTAATTAAGCCTTGGTATTTATTTCCTTTAATCAAATAAAAAGACAGCAGCATAAAGGCTATATTAGTAACTGTAGCTATATGATAACCATTTCCCTCTAAAATTATAAATGATGGTAAGCAAATCAAAGCTAAAAATAGAGCATAGTATTTCAATAACTTTGCACATAGAAAAGAGCCTTGACTAACTTTAAAGTTTAAAAGGCAAAACATAATTCCAACGGAAAACAAAATGCCCAACAGCCACTCAGGACTTGTATCAAAGTACTGTGTTAACAATGTCATGCCTGAATAAACAGTTCCTATAAGTAAGATAACCGTTACTAATAAGAACCTACGTAAAAGCTTCCATGGGGGAAATAATAAAAACACCTCTTCGTTTTTAAACACTAAAAACTTCCCAACACAAGCATAAAAGTATAAATATTAATACAGGGGCTACTTTAAAAAGCAGTTGAGGAAAATAGCTTGCTTGACCCCATGTAACAAAATACCTATCCTCTTTTGGTAATTCTGACACGACTCGCAGGTAAACAATCATATATGTTATTGAGCCAATCAGCCAAAGTGCTACACCACCTAATTGAGATAATGCAACAGAATATAGCGAAGCAGGAAATGGCAATAAAAACGAGATTACATATACAAGTGCATAAAATTCCACTTTATTTTTTTGCTTATCACTAAAAAACAAATCATTCCCTCTATATTAGCTCGCTTAGATAAGCGCATCGACTTACATATTTCATTACAACTTTAATCTTATAGTTATCTCTGCGTGTTGAGTGTGGTTACTCAAAACTGCGTAAACACATACATCAATACAAAACACCTTTCGAGCTTAAGCAACTTATCTTCAACTCAGCCTCTGCGAAAATTGAGGGTTGACCTGTAGAATGCTCATCACTATACAAAATGCACGCCGAACGAAACGCTATATAAAGTGGTAGTACTTTGTTTACTAAACTGCAAAATTAGAATGGGTGTCTAGTCTATTCATTCAATGATTTATTCTTAATCAAAATTTCTTTTTTAGCTAACTCTAACAAATCAACAGCTCGTTCTTTATCATAAGCTAAAGGGCTGTGGTCAATAACATATTGTGCATGCTCATTTACTGCAAGCCAATTCTGCTGCGATTCATATAAGTTTGCTAACTTAAAGTGCGCAGCCGCAACTAACGAATTTGGCAATTCTGCATCTAATGCTAAAAATTCTTTGTAAAGGGAAATAGCATAATTAATATCTTGCTCCACAAACATACCACTGCCATATAACCAAGCTAAAGTTGAATAAGCTTTTGGCTCTTTTGCCGCAACCCGCTTTTTGGCCTCCTTTAATAATCGAGTTCCATCTCCGTTATGAAGGCTTAGTGTAACCAGTGCCTTCCAGTATCCCATTTCATAAGCTTTTTCACACCACTCTTCGAGATACTCAGGCGCGTTAATTAAGCTTTTATGGCACTGCTCTGCGGCAGCTGATACAGTTAAATCAGGAGCGTTTATATCTATTGAATTATCCCATCGAGGCCCTGCTGCATTAATGGAAGGCGCTATAAGAATCAATATTAATAAAATTTTAGCCATATTATCATTTCCTTAAAATGGCTTTTTCAGGAATATGAACTGTGTAAGAAGGTAAAGACGAAGGTATATACGTTCCTTTCCTATAAAAATAAGTTTCCCTTAATGGTTTATCGACATCACCCTCCCCCTTACAAACACCATTGTCAATACAGGTAGATCCACCGATGTACTCTATGATACTAATACGACTAACTTTTGAATTTAACATAATAGAGTCAATTCCAATATGCTTATTGCCAGCATGAAACGCATGGTACCTATGCATAAATGCAACAATTCGGGAGCCTTCTTCTAACTTTAAATTTTTATTTAAAATATCTGCCCACATATGGTTTCGTTCGATATGAGAGTCAGTACATGAACCGGTGTCTGCTTGCTCCCAATTACAACGCCCGTCAATCTCATCCATCATTTCAATAGGCATATCTAAAGGAACAATTTTCATCCCTAGAGAATTAGCCGCTTTTACTAACTCCCCATATCCTGTGCTTGAAGCATTAGTCCAATTCCATTTTGATTTGAAATGCTGTTTGATTACGTCAAATCCCTTACCAGTCCGCTGATAAAAATCTATTTTGTCCTTTATTCTTGTAGGTAGCATTTCCATTGCAAAATGAGTGAAGCCAGCCGCCTTAAGCTGTTTTAAGGCCTTTATAGCCTCATATTTGTAAGATACTGGGTTATGGCTCGACTCGGCAATAATAACTAAACGCGCATTACCGGCCATTGTTCTGTAATTTACATCCGTGTTTATTTTATTCATTACCTATCCTTGTTTTTTATTTATGTGATTACAGCTACTTTAGATGTGAGTAGAAACAATAATTAGAGGTTTTTAAATTTCAACCAATTGAAATAGGTTCCTTTCAATTCTTTATAGCTAATCTTATTTATTATTTAAGTGGCTCAGAAGTTATCTGAGCCTTTAAAACAATTTTAGTATCCAATACCCATGTAAGGAGATACTTTTACAGCTGCTATCACTACCTGATTTAGTTTTTCTAACATCCAATACAAAATTCGCTTAGCTTGCGCGTATGTATAATCAACAGCTATCACACCAGGCTTCCCAACAAAGTTAAGTATATGCCCTAATAACCCCTGACAATCTTCAGCATATTTAGATGACATTTTAGATATTTCAACGAGGCTACGAGCTAAAGCATCATAAATAGTTAGCGTTCCAGCAACCACACCTTGAGCAAGAATACTGGTGATTTTTCCACTTTCTCTTAGTAACGTTAGTAAAGCGCTCGTTATTTTTTCAGCCCAATGAGCATTAAAAGAAGCATGGTGGCGATTGTTGTATTTTAGACGTGTCATCGTTAAGTTAGATAAAGAGCCCTTTTCCATGCTCTTATAATCAGGATAACGTGATGCAGTATTGATATACCCAGGCGCATTTCCCGCCATTTTATGTGCAGCCCCCGTAAGTGATACGCATGTGCTTATTCTGTACTCATTCCCTGCATGAACAAATGGCCAAACAGGAACCATAGGTACAGGGTCACTTCGGTGTACTGCCCTATAAATTCCATTTAGGCTGGTTTCACTTTGAATAGCAAAAGGATTATGACCAACTCTTGGAGAACCAAAAGTGTATAATTTTACAGGCACTTTATATTGCGCTTTAATCCAATTTGCTGCTAGCGTTGCTAATGCCCCACCAAGGCTATGGCCAACACAATGAACGGGGCGACCACCTACCTTACTCAATATAGCTTTTAACTGAGGCTTGATAGACTCAAAAGTACGGTTAAACCCAGCATGAACTGCTTTATAATTTGGCCCAACAGTTAAACCACAATGTAAATCCGTCAAAGTATCAGCAATACCTGCTGTACCACGAAAAGTTAGTACAACTTCACCTTTATGAGCGCCTTCTTTAGAACCAATTCCAAAAAAGCCAAAACCCGTTGCATGATTTAGCACGTGTTCAGCCACAGTACCTGAAATTCCTGTAAAAGCAGATTTTTTTGAATCAAACACAAAGTGCTTACTTATTATTCTACTCGGCTCTATGGTTGATGAGCTATTTGATACTGCTGCAATACTGTCATATGCAAATTCAGCTAATTGTGCCGCTACACTTGGCGATAAAATATTCATGTAAATTCCTTTTCTATTTAAAAATCTTTAAAGTAATCTTCGCTATCTTCTATCTCATAAATTTCAAAATCATGTTCCCATCTACAAATACTTGAACCATCAAACTCCAAATTTGGATTTTCATGATTAGGAAAAACAAAGTTTACTTCTGTAGAATCTAAATCAGCATTTAAACTGCTCAGCTTTTGTTTGTATTCACTAGGCTCACTTATTCCGCTTAGCTTTGAACCCCAAAGTTTGTATTTTTTATCAGCATATACAGCCGTAATAGTTTGATAAGTAACCTCATGCGAGAACATATCTCCGGGTATTTTTGATTCAATAACGACTTCAGGTAAATAAAATGAACCATCAGGAGCTGTTATTACCTGATCTTCTTTTTCAACTTTATGTGCAAATTCCAGGGTGCGATTTATTAAAACACCTTCAACGGGATTACCGTTTAAAGTAATAATCCCTTTAACTTCAGAGCACATGTGCACACTGTATTTTTTTATTAAACCAAACATAGTGGTTTTAACCCCCTACTTTTATAATTGAAGCCCAAATTAATCTTCGATTATGTCCATTATTCTATCGTAATCCACATCAACAGGTTCTGGATCAGGGGCGCCAGTTACAAGAAAAGATAGGTAATCTGTAAAGCTCTTAAACTTAGACACTTCTTGGCCATACGTTTCAGTTAAAAATAGACCTACTTCACCAGCACGCTCAGACTCATGGGAAAATAAAAAATAATAGCCGCCACCATCATAAGTACCTATAACGATTCCATCGCTCGTTACAGACTGGTATTTTGGGTTATTGTTATAGAGATCATGGTAGTAAGTAGTTTTTCTTACAGCACTGCATAACTTTTCATACCTTTTATTTTCTCCAACTAAACCACAAATAACTTCACCGAACCAAAAGCAGTACCCATAACTTGAGAGAAAGTATTTATAATCATCGGGTAGAGTAATACTTTGTATAGTTTCTAACTTTTTTATCTCTTCATTACCCACACTTCCTCTTTGAGTAAAATTTTGCTTACTTGCAGCTTGAGACATTATAGTTTCAAGTTTTTCAAACATTTTTCTTACCTTTTTTAACACTTGATAAATTTGGACCATTTCCATTGATGTCATAGGGTGACTCACCCTCTTCGTACCAATGTAAGGTTTTATTTTCATCCGTATGATAATAATCTGGTAATAATTGTAAATTATCAGATTCATTAGGGTCTTTGTCTATTTCACATCTAAATATAGGTTCTTTATGATGCACATTGTAACCTTCTGGAACCTTACCAGTCATCTGCATATCAATTAAGTCATCTTCGTCAAAGTGACTATGAGCCTCATGGTTTTCATCACTCAAAGCTGCTGAAGCGTAGTTTGATATGTATTCTTTCCTCTTTGGTGGAAAGGCCTTCCTAGCTATCTCAACTTCCCCTACTGTTCGTTTGTGATATTTAGTTGGTTTTGAATCAGGGTTAAGCTTTACGCGCTCGCTGTTAATAACATGCTGTTCAGCAAATTGAGCTGTACTTATAACCTCTGTACTAACTTCACCTGACTTACTCACTTTATTGAGTTTAATTAATCCATTCTCTTCATCAAGGCCTGCAATATCATATTCATACTCTTTTCTATATTTTGCACCCTCTGGTGTATATTTAAGAGTCGATTTTTGTGGATCGTTAATAACTGCACTTGCAATCGCAATTTCTAGAATTTTATTTTTTGTGGCTTTATCAATACCATCTGAAGAAACTAAAGTAGAAAGCATTCTATCAAGCTTTTCTTCACCCTCTTTACACAACAACCCAAACGGGTCCACCCAATTAACCGGATTAGGCGCATATTGGTAATGATTGATGCCACCCACTAACCCTATGGGATCTTGGTTTATAAATCGCTGTTGTTTCGGGCTGTAGTAGCGGTAGCGATTGTAATGTAAGCCGCTCTCTTCGTCTAAATATTGCCCTTGAAAACGAATTGGCTGAGTAAAGCTATTTGTAGTGCTTACCTCTGACTCTACGTAACCATACACATCGGCTTGGTTTTCCCACACGACTTCTGCTTTGTTGTTGGTTACAAAACGTGGAGTATTCAGTTGGTCTAGGTGGTAGTAGTACACCTCGCCTTTTTTAATCAATGCTATTGGGTGAAATTGATTTGGTAGGTTGATATACCAGGTATATTCACCCTGTTGGTATTCGCCAATTAGCTGGTCGTTATCCCAAATGTAGTCAATTTTGCCCTGCTCGGTGTGCTTGGCGATACGACGCCCGAGTGGGTCGTAGTCGTATTGAGTAAGCGTACCGTTGTTATTAAAACAACTTAGCTGATTAAATGCGTTATATTCACGGCGGGTTTTTATGCCTTTACCGGTTTCGCGTATTTGGTTACCAAACTCATCATAATGAAAGTCGCTATCGCCAAAGTGGGTTAAACGGTCTGCATCAGTGATGCCTGTAATAACCCCATCGTCTTCGCTTAGCTCACTAGCAACCGTTGCTGACTTTGAGTCACTATACTCACTATTAATTACATTACGTGTGCTTTCTGACTGATTACTTTCAACCGTATTGCTGGCGTCATTAGCATCGCTATTATCATTGTGCTGAGTCGTTTGTTGCTCTGTTAAATCGTTATTTTGAACCGTTGACTGGCTAACTGGGTTACCAAAGCTATCCCACTGGTATTGGGTGGTTTTTGTGTTTTCACTACAGGCTAGATTTTGCTGAATTAACTGGCCAAGGCTGTTGTACTCAAAATTAATATTGTGGCTGCTAACACCTTCCTCTTTACGCGCAATCAACTGATTGATGCTGTCGTAATTGTACTTACAGGTATCAAATAGTGCTTGCGCAGGATGGGTTAACTGCTGCTGAGTTAAGCGGTTAAATACGTCAAATTGTTGGATAAGGGTTATGTCATTACCAAACTTTTGCGTTTGAATATTGCCTTGGCTATCGAAGCTAAGCGCTGCAAGTTCAACAGCCGTGCTATTGGCTTGCTGTAAGTGAATGCCACTCAATTGACCAAATTTATTGTAGCTATATTTAAGCGTACTTGAATCTGGCAAAGTAAGGGATTGCCTTCTGCCGTAGTCGTCGTAACTGTATTTTAAGGTATGCGCTTGTTGCTGATTATGTACTTGCTCAGCATGCAGTAACCGCCCGCCTTTATCAAACTGCTGCTTTAAGGTTGATTGTGCATTATGCGCACGGGTAATTTTACCTTGCAGGTTATAGTTGTAGTAATTGGCATTATTAACGATGTGAGTATCGGTTGCTAAACTTGCATGCTGCGCAATCACGCGGCCTAATTTATCACGCTCTATTTTTACATGGCGTTTATCACTTTGTGTAACCGAGGTTAAGCGGTTGCAAGCATCGTATTTATATTGCTGTAGCGTACCGTCAAACCCAGTTACTTGCGTTGGGTTTTCGTTAGCGTCATAGCTTATGCGGTATACATGGCCGTCGCTGCGCTCAATAGCGGTTAGGTTGCGCTCTTTATCGTAAGTTAAATGCAGTGCACTGCCATCGGGCTGAATAACACAATGTGGCTGGCTTAGCCCTTCAAAATGTTGCTCGGTGGTATCACCCTTACTGTTTTGCGAGCTAATTAACCGCCCTGCATCATCGTAACTAAAGTGTTGATGCTGTTTGTTTTCAGGGTCTTTTTCGTCAAAGGCAATAGTTTGCGCAAGCTGGCCGTGCTCATTGTATTTATATTGAGTCAACAAACCTGCGTTATTAATGGTGGCATTTACACGGCCTAAACTGTCGTAGCTATAACGAATAAGCTCATCGTTATGGTGCTTGGCTAAAAGCTCGCCTTGCTCGTTCCATACAAATTTAGTGACTTGACCATCTTTATTTATGTGTTGGGTTAGCTGGCCAAATTTGTCATAGCTGTAAAGTACGGTACGACCGTCGCCAAAGGTTTCACTTTGCAGCAAACCCGCCACGCTGTATTTACGGGTAATGGTTTGGCCATCAGGCAAGGTGGTTAATACACGCTGACCCAATTGGTTGTAAGCAAATTTAGTGACACTGCCATCTGGCTGGGTTATTGATTCTAACTGACCATAAGGGGTATAGCTGTATTTTATTTCACTGCTATCTGGCTTTATTTCCGTTATTTTTTGACCTTGTGCGTTATAGCCGTATTGCCACACATTACCATTAGGGTCGGTATGCTTAACTAACTTACCTTGCGCGTTATGTACAAAGTGTTCTTTATGCCCACGCGAGTCTATACAGGTTGTTTCACCAGCGTCTAAATTATATTCAAACTGATACGTATAGGTGTTGTTATCGCCCCATTGTTTTATACATTTAGCACTTGATGAGTAACTGTCCCATTCAAAATGATGGCTAAAACCACTAGCACGGGTACGCTTAGTTAATAAGTTAGCGGCGTTATAGCCATAATGCTCTGTTTCACCCTGCTGATTGGTCGCGCGAACGAGGTTTTTGTTTTCATCATAATCATATTGCGCAAGTAACGGCGTAAGTAATACTGGCTTGTTATTATCACCTGTACGGTAAGCCGAAATGTTTGCCAGCAACCCTTGCGGGTTATATTTTAAAATACAGCCACGCGCTTTATTTACCTCAACGCGATGCAAGCGCTCTTTCGCATCGTAATAAAAACCAATACTTTGGCCTTTTTCATTAATAACTTTTTCGAGCAACCATGAGTTCTCGCCGGCTTTAAACGTAAGGTGTTGATCATCTGGGGTTACCAATACTTGCTTACCATTAGTTTGGTAATGCAACGCCAAATTACTGCTTAACTGATAGCTCGATTGCCCCGGTTTTACTTTTTCAAAGCGGTGTTTAGCGCCATGCTCATCTTGGTATTCTAACCAGTAGGTGCCCTTTTGTTTTGGGCCTACTTTAGGTGGCGGTAAATAGTGCTCAGTTAACTGCACCATAAAGTCATGTCGCCAACCATTACCCATTACACTACATACATCCGCATGCGATGAACGGTATAGGCGTCGCCAAATTAATTGTTTGCTGCCTGCTAAGGTGAAATCAATAAGCGGCAAGATTTCTTCACCTGAGAGCATAGAAACTGGATCAGAGCGACACTCTTGTTTGGTGATTGGTTCTTCACTTGGGGTATTATTACTTGCACCACCACTGTTTTTAGCCGGCGCTTGAGAGGCACTTTTACCTGAGGCTGTTGAACTGCTCTTACTATTTGGCTTTTTACCTGCTGCGCCGCTATTGGTGTTATCGCTTACTTGAATAGCCGACTTAGCTTTTTGGTGATAACAACTAATTTTATCTGCAACCAAAGCTTGGGTTAATACACTCGCGGTTTCACGGGCTGACGCACCGCGCGAACAGCTTACTCCTGCAAGGTTAAGCAAGTTAATAACGTCTAAACGTTTAGCTGCGTCGCTAGTAAGCGCACTACCTACTTGCGCAATTTGATTTTTGGCACTTTCCGGCGTGTTAGCTGCTACAGCAACAAAGCCCGACGGCGCAGAACCTTTACCTACGACGAGGCAAATTGGGTAACTTATTCCCTGTAAAACAACGGTATTACTTTGCATTAGCTGTGTACTTCCTCACTTATCCATAAGTATGATGCTGCACCTTGATGCTTAGCTTGCTCCTGTGAAAGCATTAATGCATGACTAAAATGCTCAACAATTGCAGGGCTTGTGGTTAATTGGTACAAATTAACCAACCCTTCTAGTGCGCCTATTTTCCCTAATTTATAATTGGGTAGTTCGTAATAAGTGTGCTCATCAATTAAGCTAGTAAGTAGCTGTAAATTGTTTAGCCAACTATCATCATCTACCCCATTTCCTGGTGCAAAAATTAGATCTATCTTATTCTCTGTTTGTTCAGCTAATCGCGTAAGCATACCTGCCAGCTGATTATGTTTGCTAAAATCAATAGATGCTGCAATTTCATGGCTTACCTGCGACCACCCACAAGGCACCATTTCAACTACAGCCAACGCACCACCTACACCTTGATAAGCAAACTGCTGCTGTTTATTTGCTTTAAAGGTTGCATCTAAAGCAATTACATTGAATTTTTGCCATTTTTTTTCACCGGCCAAAGCTATAGCAGAGTGCGCGGCTGTTGCACCATGAAAAATAAGCTCATTACTATGATCGGGGTATAGCTGTTGTAAGCTCTGAGTTAATAACTGTTTTAGCTCATCTTGAAATGATAACGCTGGTAGTAACCAAATCATCGGCAATGTGCTGTCTGTGACTTCTGCTATTAATTCTTTAGATTTAATTATGCAATCGTAAACACAGGCATCCCAAGACTGCCATTGCAGTTCATTAAAAACAGCACTGTTATCGTCAAATAATAATGCATCTACGCTGCTAATATTTGGGGCAGAAAAGCATACCATCTCTATTGAAAATGCACTCATGATGCCACCTCGTCCTGAGCTTTATTGGCAGCGAGGTGTTGATAATAGCGATATAAGTTAAACACCCCTTGGCTATAGCTATCCATGGCTGATAAATAAATGGCATTAGGCACTTCATCAAGAGGGTGTCCTGCAATCAATCGTAAACTCGACATGGCGGTTTCATATTTAGGCCAGTTATGTTTTAACTGCTGCTGAAAATTTATTAACGCGCTTTCATCGCCTTGCCAAGCAAGTCGTTGAATATCGTACTCAACTAGCTGATCGAGTTTATCACCTAACATGCGCCTTATTAGCGCAATAATTAACGCGGGTTGCTCTACCTGTGGTAGCAAAGAATTAGCTAAAACAATCAGTTTTACAAAACCGCTTTGTAATAAAATATGCAATGTTTGATCAACCGATAAGGTATTACTGGCATGATTGCTTAAGCTGTTTACTTGCTCAAAATTTAATGACAACAAAAATAACGACATTAAGGGTGATAGATGGGCTTGCTCACTTAATGCATCAAAAATAGCCGTTAATATCTTTATATCGTGGTGCTGCGCAAGACTGGTAATTTGATTTATAGTGACCAGGGTTTGCGGGGGAATTTCATCATCAGCACTGTAAGCAAAAAACAGGGTGTTTAAATTTAATAGCCGAATTAAGTTAAAGCTATGCTGTTGAATAACCACTTTATTTATAATGATTTTAAAAAAAGCACTCAGCGTAGGCTGATTAAGCAATTCATTTATAAATATAATATTTTTATTTTGTGGCAAGTTAGCCATAACTTCAATACATGCTTGGGCAACTAATTCATCGTTTTTAGTGTTAGTTATTATTTCGACTAGTTGCTCAGTGGTGGGCAATTCAAAATTATTTTTTTGATTATTGTTTTTTGCGTTTACCCAGCAGCTTTCTAATAGGGTTTTTCTTAAATAACGAACATGACCTACACACGTAAACGGGCACAATTGAGCGTTACTAATTTGTAGTAATTGTGCTTGATGATCACTTAAATAGGTCGCTAGCAAAGTTAGCCACCAATTAAAACAGTTGGGTTGCCAACAACGATTTTTCCGCCGTGGCCACTATCATCGCCCATTCTGGCGGCGGGTTTACCATTAATTTTAACGCTCCCCGAGCCTGTTTTTACGCTATCTGGCGGGCCAATACACACTATCATGTCGCCTTTGCGCGCCGCGGGCATGCCGCCTATTAACACATTGCCAGAGCCGGCAACTATAGGTCCACCCACATGTGGCACTTTAGCGGTCACTTTAGGGCATACATGCATATGACCAATTGTAGCAGCGGGTTTACCCATTTTGACTCCTTGTCGTATCTTTGCTGGTTTATGAAATACTATTCATACAGTGGAATAACTAGTAGCTTGTTAGTCGTCACTAATAGCGAAATTTCTTCAATTAGCTCATCTTTACTGTGATCAGCAAGTGCCACTGTGCTTTGAGTTGCATATTGATATAAATTTGAAATTACATTTTCACTATTAAGTGAATCACTTAAATGAATAAAAAACTGCTGTGCATAATAGCCATTCATAGCTTTTAAATGACTTAAAGCAGGGCTTAATAATGGATCATCTGGCCTATTTATTGGTAAACACACTAAATGCGGTAAACCATAGCGGCAGTAAACAACGTGCCCGTTATTTGCAATGCCGTTTCTGAATCCTGATTGAAAGTTATTGACTATTTCCATCATTAATTTAACTTAATTACACCAGCAGATAAGGTAATGGCACTGCCATCTACTTTTACATTACTGCCTTTAATATCAATGTTTGTACCTTCAATAGTGATATTGCCACTACTGCTCATTTTAATTTGCGCAGAGCCTGTTTTTATCACTATTTCGTCACCCGCTTCAATATTAAGTGTTTTACCTACTTTTAAGGTGTCGTTTTCACCCATTTCCGCAATACGGTTTTTTGTAACGTTAAGATTGTCGTTATTAAGAATTTCAACATTACGATCATTATCTATTTTTTCGTTTTGATCGTTTTTAACGTAAAGCTGTTTATCTTTTTCGGCTTGCATATACACAAGCTCGCTGCCTTTTTTATCCTCAAAGCGCAGCTCATTGAAATTATCTGCTCCACCTTCTTTAGTTGAGCGAGTTTTAATACCACTTTGCGTTTTTTCGCCGGGTAATGCGTACGGAGGCATTAAGTCTGCGTTATAAACAGCACCGCTTATAATAGGTTGATCTGGGTCGCCATTAATAAAATCAACCAAAACTTCTTGTCCTACGCGAGGGAAGAAAAATGCGCCCCACTTTTTGCCGGCCCAGTTTTGTGCAACTCGGATCCAACATGAACTTTTAGAATCTTTTTTACCTTCACGATCCCAATCAAATTGCACCTTTACGCGGCCATATTGGTCAATCATAATTTCATCGGCGCTATCACCCGTTACTATGGCTGTTTGTACGCCATTAATAACCGGTTTCTTTTTGCTCACTTGCGCTCTGTATGGAATGTCTTTTGGCACACATTCAAAGTGGTTAGAATACACTTCATCACTTGATGATTGTAAAGCGCCTGATTGGTTTGGTACTACAATCGAAGTCATCATCGAGGTAATAGCAAAGGTTTTACCTTCAAGGCGTGGGTCTTCATGTTTTTTGAAACTAAACAGTTTACCAACAGAAAATGAGCGGCAGTCACTACGCCCGCTTGAGAGCTTCATATCTCTTTGTAGCGACTCTAATTGTACAGATGCCAAATTAGCCGCGCGAGGATGACACTCTGCTTCTGCTGTATATTCAAAAATTTCTGATACCGATTGCGTAGGTAACTCGGCATTTGCTTGCTCTGCATCAGGGTAACGCGACGGCTGTTTAAAATCGTAGCCTAAACGCTTAAAGCTGCCTGGCGCTAAGCTTAATCCGCCTTGCCAACGCGAAACATGAGATTCGCTTAAATGGCCAGTTGAATGAACAACTTTTGCCTCACCACACGTTTCATAGGCAGTGATATCATCTGCCAAAACTAATGTATGGTTGCTTTTTGTATGCTCAAAGAAGTAAAAAATACCTTCGCTTTGTAATAAGCGTTGGATAAAGTCAAAATCTGACTCTTGATATTGCACACAGTATTCGTATTTGGGGTAGGTTTTACTGGTTTTGTCTGAAAAAGCCACATTGTGTTGGCCAAACAAATCAGCAAATATATCTTTTATTGTTTTCTTTTGGAAAATGCGGCTATTCTTGCGATTACGCATAGAAGCGGCAAAAGGCACAATGGTAGCTTGATAATCAATGTAATTTTTTTGTTCATCAACGTCCGCAGTACGACTGCCGTTAGAAACAAGCTGACTCACAATACCGTGATAATAACGCTCTCCCCCACCTTCGGCATTTTTTACCTTTATCGATACCGGTTTGCCAACCAGATCTTCATGTGCGATTTGTTGGCCTATGGTGTACATATTGGCCGACATAACAAATAAATCTGACATGGCTTCTTGTGCAACGAAGCGTGTTAAATAAAGGGCGTCTTTACCAACAGGGGTACTAATTTGAATTACGTTTTTATCTTGTGTTGCTTTTTGCATTCCTTGCTTTTCCCATCCTGAAGATCAAAAAAAGCTCTGAGCATAAGCCCAGAGCTACAATCGGGTAACAAATATTACATTTGTTGACCTTTAACACCGCTGTAACCATATACTAGTGGTGCAGTGATGTTGTTTTGATCGTCAGTAGGTGTAACAGTCATCATCATTTCAGTGTAGCTGATAGTGATTGTTTCAATTGGACGGTCGTTTTGAACTGATACTGAGTAGCTAGAGATCATGGCATCTGTAAGTTCGATTTTCATGATTTCTTCAACTTTATCACCTTGTTTAGTGATATGGAAAATAGCAGGTAGACCTTTACCAATAGTTGCTTCTTTGAAAAGATCCGGAGATGCTTTATCTTGAAGTTTAGTAATAGTCACATCGCCTAGACGAGTAGAGCTAGATTCACGGTCCATTGCTGTACCAGTCGCTGCACTAATCTCACGGCTAACGTTCCAATCTAAAGATAAAACTGTAATTAAATCTTTGAAAGACTCGGCAGTAGTTTCGCCTTTGATTGAACCGTATTTTAAATATGTATTTGCTTGCATTTGATAATGCTCCTTTTTATTAAACAATATTATCCATTATGTGGATTCGTTTACTTTGGTTACCCAAAATTCCTTGAAATCATTATCTCTAAAACAGCAATGAAAAGGTCTTCAGAATTCCTTTCCCTAGATGAAGACAATGTCTCAAAAATTCCATGTTTCTATATAAGACACACGAATTATAATGCTCTAAAACTAAAGAAACAACCATAAAAACAGGTTATTTTAAATTAACTTTATTTAGCTCAACATCAAACTCATTATCCTTAATTAACAATGAAATAGATGTCACTTTTTCACCATCAACCATGCTCGAAAGCAAAATTTCAGACAATAGTGGTAGTACTTTATTCTGTAATATGGTGTGAATATTTCTTGCACCCGAACCAGCATTTTGACAATTAGCAATAATGTGCTCAATCACGTCATCGTTATAAGTTAATTGCGCATCATAATGCTTTTTAACACGCTTAGTTATTTTGCTAATTTGCAGCGCTGCAATTTGGGTCAGAATTTCATCACTTAACGGAATGTAAGGAATAACATTAATGCGCCCTAAAAATGCGGGTTTAAATGCGCCTAATAAATCATCTTGTAATGCTTTTAATAAACCTTTAATACTCGGCTTACTTTCTTCATCTTCAAATAAGCTCATTGTGGTATCAGTACCCACATTTGAGGTCATAATAATGATGGTGTTTTTAAAGTCGATGTCTCGGCCTTCACCATCTTTTATGGTGCCTTTATCGAATACTTGATAGAAAATATCTTGCACGCCTGGATGGGCTTTTTCCATTTCATCAAGTAGCACCACACTGTATGGTTTTCTTCTTACTGCTTCGGTTAAAATACCACCTTCGCCATAACCAACATAACCCGGAGGTGAGCCAAGTAGTAATGACACTTTATGCTCTTCTTTAAACTCAGACATGTTAATAACTGTTACGTTATCTTCACTGCCATATACTTCTTGTGCAAGTGAAAGTGCGGTCTCTGTTTTACCAACACCGCTTGGGCCTGCCAGCATAAATATACCATTAGGGCGACTTTCGTCTGCTAGCTGAGCACGGGAGGTTTGTACCACTTTAGCCATAAGTTCAAGCGCATGATCTTGGCCAACTACGCGTTGTTTCATTTGCTCAGCTAAATTTAAAATGCCATGAATTTCATCTTCATGCATTTTACCAACAGGAATACCAGTCCAATCAGAAATAACCTGTGCAATCAATTCTTCATCAACTTGCCAATGCACCATATTATGTTCGTACGAGGCTAGCTTAAGCTTGCTTTCTTTTAACTGCTCAAGTACTTCAGCAGAAGAGTCTGCATCGTTGGTGTTAATCGATTCTAGCGCTTGGTTTAACTCGGCAACTATATCCTTCTCAACATTGAACTGCTCATTTAATGGTTCCAGTTGCTGTTCAATCTCAACTAGTTCAGATTTAAGTGCTGATAATTGTTCGCTGTGATCTAAACCGGTTTTTTGCTCACGATTTAACATTAAAACTTGCGCTTCAATTTCACTAAGCCTGTTAATTAACTGCTCAATCGCATTAGGTGTCGATGCTTGACTCATAGCAACACGAGCACATGCCGTATCTAACAATGCAACGGCTTTATCGGGTAGTTGTCTGGCAGTAATGTATCTGTGCGATAGATGCACTGCACTTTCAAGTGCTTGCTCTGAAATAAACACTTTATGATGTTTTTCCATCACAGGAACTAAACCACGTAGCATAGCAACCGCTTTTTCTGGTGTTGGCTCTTCAACTTTAACCACTTGGAAGCGACGTGTTAGTGCAGCATCTTTTTCAAAAAACTTTTTATATTCAGCCCACGTTGTTGCTGCAATAGTGCGTAACTCCCCTCTTGCTAGAGCAGGCTTAAGTAAGTTAGCAGCATCATTTTGACCTGCTTGTCCGCCACTACCAATCATAGTGTGAGCTTCATCTATGAAAAGAATCACAGGATCAACAGCGTTTTTCACTTCATTAATTAGCGACTTTAAACGATTTTCAAATTCACCTTTCATGCCCGCCCCCGCTTGCAGCAAAGCCAAATCTAGACTGTGCAACTTAACGTTTTGTAATACTGCAGGTACATCTTTTTGAGCGATTCTTAGGGCAAGTCCTTCAACCACAGCGGTTTTACCTACACCCGCTTCACCCGTTAATATTGGATTGTTTTGACGACGTCTAGTTAAAATATCTACCATCTGACGTATTTCGAAATCACGACCTAAAATTGGGTCTATTTTTCCCGCTTTTGCTTGAGCGGTTAAATCGACGGTAAATTGATCTAAGCTTGGTGTTTTAGATGAACCATTTGCAGGTGTTGTAGCACTTGCAGTGGTGGTATTACGTTCTTGCGATTGGGCAACAATTTCAGGCCATGCATGTAGTAGTTGTCCAGGTTCTATATTATTGAAAAGCTTGCTACAACGCGTTACTAAACTAGACAAGGTATCGTCTTTTGTAAGCGTATAAATAACGTAAGCACTTCGAATTTGCTCATCAGTAAATTCTATACTGGTGCTTAACCATGATTGTCTAAGTAAAGTAGTAACATGTACCGACAGACTAGGCGACGAATCACTGCCCGTTTTAAATGACTCTAATGATTGATTTAAATCTTGCTTTACCTGATCAATATCAATATCGAAAGCACCGAATATGAGTCTAACATCGTCTAGTTGCTGCTCAATCATAGCTAACAGCCAATGCTCTAATTCAACCGTAAAATGGCTGCGGCTATTACAAATTGCGACCGCTGCTTCTAAGCTCTTTCTACAATCTGGGCTTAGTTTCTCAACTAATTTGTTTAATGTCATCGTTGACATACACTGTTCCTTTTAATTTTAATTATCCTTTAAACGATAACTTAGTAGGGTTAAATTTAGGGGTGTCTTTACTCGCCATTAAAAAGCTATTTGCGCCTAGTTGGCATTCACTTTTTGACAGCTGCACCGCATCAAGTTGTTGAAAATCTGACTCAATAACAAGTCGAAATGAAATAGCATTGCCGGCATAGTCTTTGACAATTTTTTTAGCTAATTCAAATAACTTGCCTTTAGGTAACAAGGATTTTGCTTTATCAAAATCGCGGGTACTGATATGGATCTCGATATTAGAAGAAATATCCCATATCTTTTTACCAATTACCGTATCAACACCTAAGCGGGCATGTTGTCCCTCATAAAGGCGTTCACTTGCTAAACATGTTTGCTCTTGTGGCTTCAAATCGTGCCACTTACCTATCATTTGTTTAATGACAACATCACAGCCAAGATATGAGCTCAGTACACTTTTTAAATCAAAAGCATTGCGAATTTTTCGGCTATAAAGGCCTGAAAAGTGCAACTGATGTTCATCATAACCGCCGCTTAAAAGCCCTAATATTTGTGTGTATGGGTCTTTGTTTTTATCTTTATTTATATGATTTAAAGACGGTTTATATTTTTTCCACGCTCGATAATATAAAGACACCAAACGGTGATTAAACATGTCGTAAAAGTCGCGCATGGTTGTATCTTTATAGCGAAGACGCTGCATCACCAGTTCGCTATAAAATTGAGGCAAAGCCCCCGAACAACCCGTTAATCCCATAAAAGAGATCTGCATGTTGACTTTATGTAAGCCATCTTCAAAGCTTGCTTGTTCTAATTTTGTGATAGCGTTACCTGGGTAACCAAATTTTTGAGTTGCGGTAAACTTAATTAACTCTTGCTTTGGACTACTGTCATACCCTACATAGCGATACTCCAAGCCATGCTTTTTCAGCTGGTTTTCAATAATGAAAACTGCTTTATAAAAGTCAACTTGTGACGCTTGAGAAATAATATGTTGGATCATATTAACGGGCTTTCCCCAACTCGCGCAGGCCACTGGTAATACACTTGCTCTTGTTCTTTTAGCCTTAAACTAACGCGAGTAAAGCTATTAATTGCTGCAAATTGCGCAAAGAAATGATCGAGGATAGAGGCAAAGAAAAACATGCCACTACCTGAAAAGTCATCATTGGCGAAGGTAATTTCAATTTCACTTCCCGTTGCAAAGCTTACTCGCCCTTTTTGCACAACACGAGCCGTTGCGGGTTCTACAACCACACGGTAAATATTATCAATAAGGCCTTTTGTTTGCGGAGATGCTCTAAAGTCATAAAGGCGTAGCACTTCTTTAAGCTTATTACATGCATCATCTCCACTAAACGCGTCGAGCGTTAAATGATTAACTAATTGCCAACGAGTTGCATCGGCTAATATCGGTCTAACTGCATGAGTAAATGGAATTAAACATCTAATTTTTTTAATTACATCGCCGCGCTCTGGCATCAATAAGCCTAGCTCATCGTCTCCAAAAGGCATGCTTGCAGGGAGGTTTCGATTACTGCAATTAGCACGTACGGTTAGGACCGTGTTCCCTTCAGCATAATCCATAGCGCTATTTTCAAATCGTGCATCTACCAATGATAGAAACGATTCGGTGCCTGACTCAACATAACCCCCTGCCCATGAGGCAGTTTCTCTGCGGATATGCCAAAACAAATCATCATGGCCTTGGTATCGTGGATGGGTTTGTCCATAAAACGGACAAACTATTTGTTTATTTCCCTTATGGTCAAAGGCAATTACTTCTGAAATACCAATTACTTCTGAAATCTCAGAGTCCATATAACGCGGCGTTAACTGGTATTCGTATTCGCTCAGCTCAGGGCGAATAGGTTCTAATTCTTGTTCAAACATATTAATTATGGGCGTACACCCCATCAAGAACATGTCTTTGTCTACTTGCTTTTCAAGCTCTGAAGATTCAGCATCAAGATAAATATACACTGTGCATTTATTAGAATTTTTAGGCAACGATGAGTGAATATTTTCAAGTTCAAAAAAACGAAACTTTTCAGGAAAGGTAAAATTTTCGACGAGTAAGCGATAGCCGGCACTTGATCGCTGCGAATACGGTACAACCGCTTCATTTGCATCAAAGCCAACCGCTTTAAGTTGAGTTTTAGAAAGGTACTTTATTCCCTCATCACCATTATCAAAAGCAATGCCAATAGCGTGCTTAAACAATAATTCATACACTTTAAGCGTATGATGCCATTGGCCATTTATAAATAATCGTAATTTTTCCAGCCCAGTTTCAGCCAGTGATACACCCGGGTATTCACCGGTTAGCTCAAGTTTGAAAATTGACTTTGCTTTCTCATGCCAACGTGGTTTTGGTGCCACAAAAGGACTGTTATCAAATTGAGCACTGGTAATTTCAACAGGCCATAAGTAAGTTTCATAACAGGTTTGAAACTTACATTGCTTCATTGACTCAACATTTGTTTCAACTTCACTCGCTCTTGGAATGACTACTCCCGTGGTTGAGAGGTTTTCAGCCTCTAATTTAACCACCGACATTGAAGGAATAGGCGCTTGATAGTCAGGTAACATTTGCCCTAATAAAGCATCAGTAAGCTCAGGAAAGCTATCATCTAACTTTTGCCTAATATTAGCCGTTAAAAATGCGAACGATTCAATTAATCTAGATACATGAGGGTCTTCAATATGATCATCGCTTAGCTTTAATCGCCCTGCAACTTTAGGGTATTTTTCAGAGAAGTCTTTACCCATATGACGAACAAACGCCAATTCACGATTGTAATATTTTAATAATTCATCGTTCATAAAGAAGCCTCTATAATCTTCATCCCTAAGTTCACAGGCTCAACTTCAGAGTCAAAGCTAATAAACTCTGGCTCTGGATCTGCATATAGTAAAGCGTTTATTCGCAAGTTTAATACTCTATTTACGGGTACTTCATCGTCAGTAAATACCTCAACTTCAATGAACCGAGGCTCAAATTTCAAAATTGTATTTCTAACGGTTTCACATAGCAGTGCCCGCCCTTCGTGAGAGCTCACCGACATACTCGAAAAGTCAGGTAAACCATACGATAAGCAGGATGTTGCTAACTCTGCATATTGTGCTGGCCACGTGTGCCATTGAATTCGCGCATTTAGCAGCGCTTCTATGTCTCTGCGCACATTTTTTCTCAGCTCACTAATGCTGATCCCCTCAGTACGAGATGGGGCATCCTGAAAGTCTGGCTCATCGTCAATGAGCCTATCTAAAATGGATGCTTGAAGCTGCTGCTTATGCTCTATCATAATTATTGACTATGCTTACTCAGCTGTTTCTAAGACATTTATTTTCAGGTTTGGAACAGTGATGGCTTCATCGTTGACAAACAACATTTTCATTCCTTTACCTATAATAAATTCGTCTTGAAGTTCTTCCCAATCAGATACTTGGCCTAGCTTTTCTAGATCTGTATTTGAGTTTGCGTAAACTAGTGGCAAGTGAGCGGTACCCGATGGGCCGTCTTTAATAGTAATTTCAACGCGTAACCAAATACCCTCTAATAATGACGTTACAGGTTCTACTTTTAATGTTTCAATTTCATTAAAGTTTGCAAGGTAAAACTCGCCATTTGTACCTAGCACTTCTAAATAAGGACTTAAGCTATCATCTAAATCTCGAATTGCTGATTGCTCGTCTTCAACACTCTCCAAACGAAGCGCTTCCATTTGTTGAGCAAGACTGGCTGCTTCAGATGTTTCACCTTCAAGCAAAGCAACATGCATTTTTAAAAACAAGGTATCTAGCTCATTGGCTTCATGAAAAAGTTTAGGAATACCCTTACCTTGATAAAAATCCACGCGCGATTGCTGGGCACGAATTAAATGTCTAAGGTTAACTGCACCTACAGCAAACTCTGGGTTCTTTTGCACCATAAAGTCGAGTTGTTTGTCTGCTTTTTCAAGCTCGCCATTAATGCAAAGTAATTCAGAATAAATACTTCTAATGTCAAAATTTAAAGGCTCATCTTGCAACTCGGTAGCGCAACATAATAAAGCATCAGCAAGTTTTCCCTCGCGAATTAAACTGTGTATTTTTTTCATGATTATTCCTTTATTTTATGATGAGGACTGAGCTCTGTTATTAACTTAATACTCGAGACCATTTGGTCTAACTGAAAGTGGGGCTGTAACTGCAAAACCGAAAAGTAATGCCCCGGGTTTGCTTTATTTTCACTTACTTTTATTTTTGCATTACTCAGTGGATATTTGCTTCTGATATGCTCAGACGCGGAGTCTGACGCAGTTGTGTAGTTATTTATCCACGCTTGTAAGTCTCTTTCACAGGCCTGTGCTGTGCTGTAAGACCCGACACGATCGCGGGCTAATAATTTTAAATAGTGCGCAAAGCGCGATACACACAAAATGTATTGCAACATAGACGATAGGCGCGCATTGATATTGGCAGCACTTGAGTCGTAATTTTTTGTTTTTTGAACCGATGCATTACTGTAAAAAACAATATGCTCCGTATTTGTAACCGAAGAAGCTGGGATAAAACCGAGCTCAGAAAATTGCTTTTCAAACTTACTGGTTACTAATAAATCAAGTGGCGGCTTTGCCTCTTTTTGATAGGTATCGTTTGCAAAGCTATCACGAGCAAGCCCTGTTACTAATCCCTTAGAAACTTTGCCTGGCTCTATACCACGAATGTGACCAAACCAACCGCTGTCGCAGTAAGCTCTAATTATTGTTGATACAAACTGATACGCTGCACTGCCCCATAACATATCTGTTTCTGGATTTTTTATTTGTTCTTTGAAGTAAAAATCTTGATGGCGTTTGCCATCATTAACATAAGGCGGCCTAACTAACACATGAGGCAACGTAAAACCCATAAAGCGCGCTTCTTCCATTTTTCTAAAACTTTGCCATTTTATATATTCAGGTTGTTCAAACTGGTTAAATAAATCAGAGTAATAACCTAAATCAGAAAAGCTATCAGCACCAAATAAATTAGCCGAAGCCGAACATATAAAAGGAGAAAATGCAGCCGCTGCCGTTCTTGATACCTCTTTTATAGTATCAATATCATTGTAAATAGTGCCTGCTGAGCAACCATTACTGATTTCGTAATCACCAATTACAATACCAAAAGGCTCGCCTCCGGCACTGTCAAACTCGTTTTGATAAAGTAACTGAAAAAACATACTTTGATCAAAATCAATCGCTTTGTTCACGTCTTTTGAGAGCGTTGACCAATCACAATTGAGCAATTTAACTTTTACTTTTTTTTCTTTGTCTTGTTGCTCTGTTTGTAACAATAACCACCATAGATTACGCCAGCTAGCTTCTAAGCGTTGAAAGCTATCTGCATGAATTATGTGGTTGAGTTGCGATGAAATAAGTTGATCGAGTTCAATAATTACACGTTGTAAATAAGGACTCAAAGACTCCTTATTCCAAGAAAGGGGAGAATCAGAAGAGCCTTCAAGCCATAACAATAACGCTTTATCTAGGTTTTTTTCATTTAAAAACCTATCGAGCAAAGCGTCATTATCACTAATTCGAGACTGTGACTTTTGTTGAAAAGTGAAGTCTTGATTTATAAATGAAAACTCTTCGTGATTCATTCTATTGCATCATCCTTAATGCGAGAGAGCGGTATTATTAACCGATCTCTGGGATTTTAGCTACAAGACGTAAAGAAGACGTTAGTTCTTCCATTTGTAACCAAGGTTTCAACCAAGCAACAGCGTTGTAGGCACCAGGTTGACCTGGGATCTCTTTTACAGATACTTTTGCATCTGCAAGAGGGTAACGTGCTCTGATGTCTTGACCACCGCCCTCTGTCGCATTTACATATGACAGGATCCAACGGTTTAACCATGATTCAACGTCTTCAGCTTCCATAAAGCTACCAATCTTGTCACGTGCCATTACTTTTAAGTAATGCGCAAAGCGAGAAGTTGCCATTAAGTATGGTAAACGAGCTGAAATAGCAGCGTTAGCCGTGGCATCAGGCGTTGAGTAAATTTTTGGTTTTTGACAGCTTTGACCGCCAAAGAAAACAGCATAATCAGTATTTTTATAGTGACATAGAGGTAAGAAGCCTAACTGACTTAACTCTGCCTCACGACGATCTGTAATGCCAATTTCTGTTGGACACTTAAGATCTGGATCACCATCATCACTAGTGAATATGTGAGTCGGTAAGCCTTCCACTTTACCGCCACCCTCTGCACCACGAATAGCAGTACAGAAACCGTATTGAGAAAACGCAGCGGTCATGTTAGTTGCCATAGCGTATGCTGCATTACTCCAACAGTAATCACCATTATCAGTGCTCACTGAACGACCGTCTTTTGGCTCAACTTCAAACTCTTCGTAGTTGAACTCTTCAACAGGTTTAGAAGCAGCACCATAAGGTAAACGCGAAAGGAAACGCGGCATAGTAAGTGATACAAAGCGTGAATCATCGCTGTCTCTAAATGAGCGCCATTTAGTGTATTCTAATGATTCAAATACTTTTTCTAAATCGCGTGGCTTAGTAAGCTCTTCCCAATTATCAAAACCGAATAAAGACGGTGAAGAGGCAGCAATAAATGGACAGAATCCAGCTGCAGCCACATTAGACATTAAGCTCAATGTTTCAACATCTTCAGGGTGATTAGTAAATTCAAAGTCACCTACGATAGTGCCATATGGTTCACCACCTGGGGTACCAAATTCAGACTCGTAAATTTTCTTGAAGGTTTGGCTTTGATCAAACTCAACGGCTTTACTTAAATCTTTATGAAGCTCTTTTTTCTTCATGTTTAAAACACGAATTTTTAATGTAGAACTTGTTTCAGAGTTCATCACTAAGTGATGCAGACCGCGCCATGAGCCTTCAAGCTTTTGAAACTCATCCGAGTGCATTACCACACTTAGCTGTTTTGAAATTTTTTGATCGATTAACTGAATAGCTTCATTAAACGTCACAGTCATGTTTTTATTCCATTGAACTGTGCCTTTTAACGCTTCTTCTGTTAATGTTTTTAGTAATTCTTCAGCACGGCTCGACTCTGTTTGTTTAGTCGCGCCAATTGCTTGCTCTAATAGTGAAGAACTTACTTCTGATACCGATTCTGATTCTGTTGCTAATTGTTCAGTGCTCATTTATCAGTCTCCTCTAAGTTAAGTTCTTTAGCCATCGAGTCTAAGCTTGCTGTATTACTTAATACTTCTTCGAGTACATTTTCAAGCTCTTCTGAGCGGTCAATCTTGGTCATCAAGTCACGCAGCTTGTTGCGCGTTTCCATCAATTTGCGTAAAGGCTCTACTTGATTTACAACCGCAGCAGGCTCGAAATCGTCAATCGACTTAAAGTTCAAGTTAACTTCAAACTGAGAACCATCATCCGTTAATGTATTGTCTACTTTTAAACGCAGAGAAGGACTCATACGTTTTAAAACATCATTAAAGTTATCACGATCAATTTGAATAAAACGTCTATCTTTTAGTGGTTTAAGTGCTTCTGTGTTATCACCAGAAAAATCACCCATTACACCTACTACAAAGGGTAATTCTTTTTTTACTGCCGCGCCCTCAGTTTCCACATCATAAGTGATATGTACTCTTGGTTTACGAACTCGTTTTAACTTATCATGGATACTCATTGAGAACTCCTTTTACTATGTTTCAGTTTCGCTGATCTTAATGCCAGACAACTTAAAGTATCCAGTCCTAGCATCACTATCTGTAATTAACTCATTTAATAACTCAGGTAGCGATAATTCGCTCCATCGAATAACTTGTTCTATCGTGTAAGACATTGGTGAATGAGGTTCAGTCTTTCTGAAAAATGTCGCAATTTCTTGAAGTTTTTTTATTGCGTTTTCTCTCGAATCAATCTCATCACTGACACGCTTTTTAGGTTGCGCTGAGTCTGCTTCTATCTCATCCTCAACCACTTCCTCTTCAGGCTCAGCATTTGCCTTATCTAATGCAATTTGTGCTGCTTCAAGTTTATCTGCTGCAACATGATTTACCGCAGCTAAGCTCACTTCTAATGCTTGTTTAATATTAGATGTAGGTTGTGGCTCACCCGTCACCTTATCCATAACCTCACTCAAAGCGGCAAATTTTTCTATCGCATCTTCAATATCATTTTTTAAAGATACAAAAAACTCGGTACTGGTTTCGGCTGCACTTTTTTCAAGCTGTTCAAAATCAACGGCACCTTGGGTTATCTTCTTTTCGCGTTTTTCATCACTTAAACGTGAAATGTCATAACCTTGCTGATATTCCCAAAAAGAAAAAGGATCCATACTGACACTGTCTGTCATGTATATACTTTTAATTGGAATAATTAACGTACCTTCACCAGCACTGCCATTTAAGCCAACTAATGCAGACACTTTGTCTGAAATTTCATCACCGTCATCAAGTGTTGGATAAAGTGACTCAAAATGATGTTCCAAAAGGTGCTTAGCAACACTAAAACCAAACGCAATGCCTTTAAAGCCATGAACGCGGCACAAGCCTTCAATTAGCCAAGCTAGGTATTCTATATCTTTACTTTCGGTTTTAATTGCCTCACTACATTGCTCAAGTAGCGGAATCCAATCTCGAGAAAGCGAAGCAATTCCTTCTTCATCGACTAGCGCATTTCTTTCAGCCGCACGAAGTTGGTTTCTTAAATCTTTTAAGGCGTAGTAAGTAGACGTTGGAGAGACATCTGATCGCGGATCAATACCTGCAAACTCAGTATCTGAAATAGGGGAAATATACTCTTCAAATAAAAACATTCCATTGTCCTAAATATTATCCATATTCTCTAAAGCTTAGAGCGGAGATAATATTACATTCTTTAAATTAAATTACAAGCTTCAGCACCATTGTGCCGATAAGCTGGCTAATGTTATTTTGTAAATAATTGAAATAACAGTTTTTTGTTCCTGATATATTTACAACTTTTTTTCTTAAATATACTAAAACAGGCTTAATCAGCTACTTAGTGAACAATGGAATCGTTGCCTCATCTTGTAAATTACAAGATTGTATCGATTGATTGGCATCTACATCATCATATTTTACTAATATACAAGTTACGTTATCTTTAGCACCTCTAACTAACGAGGAGTGCATTAAAGCCATTCCTGAATCAATTATGCTACTTGGCTCTAATGACAAACATATATCCTCATCTGATAATTCACCTGTAAGACCATCTGAACATAATAAAAAGATATCGCCCTTGTTTATCTCACCCTCAATTACATCTACCTTCACTTCATCCATTACGCCCACAGCACGAGTAATAACGTTAGATAATGGGTGGTTTTTAGCTTCTTCAACAGAAATCATTCCCTCGTCGATTAAGTCATTAACTTGACTATGATCTCGAGAAACTTGAGTTAGTTTACCATTGCGTAATAAATAAGCTCTGCTGTCACCAGCCCATAATATGTAATAGCGCTCATTCTTAACAAACAAAGCTGTTACCGTACTGCCTGCTGTTTTATTGCTTAAGTATTGCGCGCTATATTGATTTAGTTGCTTATTTGCATCTTCTATAGCGCTAACAATATGACTTACGGTCAAGTCCTCTAGCCTGAGCTTTTCAACAGTAGTTCTAATCACATCAACCACTAATTGACTAGCAACTTCACCCGCTTCATGCCCGCCCATACCGTCAGCTACGACCCATAAGTTATGGCTGTTAATTTCCACGTGCGCATCTTCATTAAGCTGCCTCACTGCACCTCTATGAGTAATGGCATAACTTGTACTTAAATTACTAATCACTATTTTTTACCTGTGTGTAATTCCATTCCCAATGCTTCCAACGTCCATCTAGCATAGCGGCTACTTGATTAACCGGCGGCAAAGCTGACGTGATCAGTACCATAGGCTTAATATTGCAAGAACCATGAGTCCACCAAACACTGTAATCACCATACTTTTTATGTAAAATCGCATGCATGGCATCTTGTAAAATATGGTCGCTTAACTCAGTGCCTGAGAACTCTAGAGCGATTGCTTGTTTGTTTTTATCTTTTGAATTGGCATAACTTACTTGCTTTTTATTTGCAGCAACGTCACTTAGTGTACTAGCCAGTTCTTTTCGCCAGGAAAACAGATCCACAGAGCCATCAAGTACTTTAAGAACAGCATCTTCGTATTCTAATGAAAAAACACCAGAATGAAGCACATCAACCGGAGCAATATGAGTTGCACGAGTAACAGTGAGTGGATAGTGCCTTCCTACTGCATCCATACTGGGCAATAACGTACCCATAATGCCAGTATCACCAACAATGTTTGGGCTTAATGCAAAGTGCCAAACAGGGCCAGTAAGGTAGCTTTCTTGCCAAACATCACCAAGTTGCTCTTTACTCACAGCAATGGCAGCTTGCAGCCATTGCTCCCAATGCTCTGAAAACTCTTTAGTTACATTATCTTGAACAAAGTCGCCTAAACAAGGCACCTTGCCAAGATAACCAATATCTACAATCGGGTCGGACATGAAAACTTCTCTACACTGCTGTTCCAAAACGGATGCCTGATTGAGCTAGGCAGTAATTCTACTTTTGCATTGTTACCCATCAAGGAGAAATGTAACTCTAGATCTTGACGTGTTTTGCTACGCTTTTCGCTGAGCTCATCTAGCATTCGATAAAGTGACCACTCACCTTGATAAGTTGTATTAATTGAACGCCCACCGTTTGGCGGTGTAAACACAACGCGAGTTTTACTTTGACCACTAGCGCCAGGCCATACAAAGTTTGTAACTTTGAGTGGACCATGACGGTAAATCATTGACTGGCCATCAATTTCAATCATTAAACTAGATACCGTTTTATCTAAATTAAAAGTACGTAAGCCAAACTCAATTCGAGGGGTATCACTACCACGTTCAAAAAATGCGGTTTGAATTTTGAAAGCATGCTCAAACATTTTTAAGGTGTTATTGCTAATACCAATATCTTTTTCAAATTTCCACGGGCTAGAGCTCATATCCACACTCGGAGCTACATAGCTATTAAAAAAGTTATCTATGGTGCCATTAGGGCCAAAGAAGCGAGTAAAGTCTTTAATGCTGACCTCTTTTTCAGCCTGCGGAGCAAATGGGTAACGCCCCACAATTGCCGCGTTATACTCGCGCAACACTTTGCTTTTCCAAATTTCATTTAAATGTCTGTTGGCACTATTTTTGGTGATGTTGCTAGTATCTCTACTTATATCAAGTAACCAACTATTGAACGGATATGGCAAATCACTACTTTGGTACTCTAATTGGCGAATAAAACTCGGTTTACTCTTACCACTTATTTGATCTTTAATTGAGTATTTAAGCTGGTCGCCTCGATCAAGTTTAGTTAGATAAATATTCAACTCTCTTAAGTTTTTCTGAATATTATCAAGCTGCTGAATGTCTATATCGATAATGTCTTCAAACGCCTCTTCGACTTGATAGCCCGGTAGCTCTACCTCAAACTTAGGCGCCTCGTCAGGTAAAAAGCGTTTGATTCGATTTGCTTTAGTTTGCATCGCAACCTTAGCTGCATTAGCGGCAATATCTCCTGCGACCTTTTGGTTTTCAGAGATAGGTAGCTTAGTTAATTGAACATTCTTTTTAACTGCATTGATGATATTTTTTATTGGCGCTTCTGAGCCTGCTAATACATCAGTAATGTTCACACCCTCAGCAGGTGAGCTGTACTGATTAAGACTCAAGTCATCTAAAAACGACTGCCAATAATAAATATAATCTTGAAAATAACGTTGCTCTAGCTTCTTTTCTATCTCTGCTTTAGAAATATCATACGTGCCTGAGGCTTCTTGGCCATACACCCAGCTACTGGCCATTAAGTTGCCAAGCATTTTTCCTTTTTCAATATTAAAAATTCCATGGAAACCGTTAAAAGTGTATAACCCTGGAATACTGCGCGTTAGATCACCATTGTTACGAAATGTAAACTTTTGCGCACTTTCAAAGCTAATAATATCGGTTAATCTAAAAGGCGGAATACTGCTATCAAGAAAATCAGCTTGAAGTCGTTGGTATGCTCTTTCTGCAATCGGTAGTTTCGTAAGTTCTGCACGAGCTACTCGAACCGCCTGATTATCTATTTCAGTTTGTGTTACGCCCTCTTTTAACAACGCAGCAATATGATTCATCAGCTCATTACGCGTCTGCATGTTCAAATCACCAGGCAAATTTCTATCTAAATATGCACTAAACCAAACGTAAATATCTTCACTCTCAAAATATTCAGGTTTAAATAACATTAAGTAGCATCTGAGCGTTTCATATAAATAACTCAGATGTTCTGGATGAGCCTCCATTTCCTTTATTAACGTGTTCGCAATAAAGGGCTCTAAATAGGTTTGTAAGGAACGTTTATAAGCATTAGTAGAAGATTCTTTAATTTCAGTAAGCTTATTAAAGCCAACTGAAGATGCATCTTCAGGATCAATTAACTGAGCATTGGTTGCTGGCAAGTTTCTCAATGCATTTAATCGGTCATTTAGTACCAGTAGATTATTTCTATCAAAAGATGATGCGTCTAATTCTTGGTACGTGGCAATTGCTTCATCTGTGGCATCAATTAAGTTGCTATTCCATGCAAAGCTAAAATACCAAGAAATTGAAAAGCCGAACAAAGCAACACATGCAAGTGACACACTAGCAACTCGAAGCCACTTATTTTGTTTGTCATGGTGTTTGTTAGTGCTTGCTAAGTTTTGCTCAGGAAAAATAACGCTCTCTAAAACGTTTTTAATAAAAAAACTTTTAGATTGGTTTATATAATCGGTTTTACCTGCGCTAGCATCATTTAAAAAGCTTGAAGGGGTTCCCTCTTGAGTGGCGCTGGTTAAATACACTCCTCTGAACATAGGTAACTCTTCATAAGCGTTAGGAGTAAAAATCTCTTTTAAGAAGTCATCAGCTACCCCTTGTAGTACACGTAGCTGTCTGGGGAATTCAAAGATTTTAGCTCGAATAGCTTCATTACGCTCGTTGATCAGTCGACGGTTCAACATCTCTGTAAGTTTAGAGATTAAAGCATGGAATTCTTTGTTAAATGCATCGACTTGAGTATCTTTATCTAAATCAAGCTCAAAGGTGATCCCCCAAACTTGTTCACATTCTTCCTCAGTAAGTTCGCCAAAGAACTCCCTGAATCCTTCAATTAAATCTACTTTAGAAAAAATAACATAGACAGGAAATGTCATACCAAGCTGGTTTTGTAGTTCTTGAAGGCGTTGTTTTATAGCTCGTGCATGAAGGTTTCGCTCAGTTTTGGTCTGACTCATAAGTTCAGAAATACCCATACTGATCATTACCCCATTTATAGGGCGTAATGGGCGATGTTTTCTTAGTAACCCGAGAAAGCCTTCCCATGCTCTAGAGTCGTGTTTAGCGTGGCTACTTTGCGTTGTGTAACGACCGGCGGTGTCGATTAATACCGCTTTATTGGTAAACCACCAATCACAATTGCGCGTACCACCAACACCATGCACTAAATCAACCCCAAGCTTATCCTTTAATGGGTAATCTAGGCCTGAATTATGAATAACCGTTGTTTTACCTGCGCCAGGTGGACCAATCATGATATACCAAGGTAATTGGTATATATTTTTACCTTTAAATAGTTTTACGTCTTTGAGTAAATCTATGGCTTCATTCATTCTGGTTTTTAAGGTGGTTATTTCTTCGTTAACTTCACTACTATTTGCATCGTTGTTATCTATTAACTCATCTGCCATTTTTTCATCACGTTTGCTTTGCTGCATAAGGCGATAAATTTTAGTCACAGAAAAAACAAGTAGTATCAATAAAATAGTTAGTAGTCTTGCTGCAACACCGGCAAGCGGTACATAATCTGCAATCGCAATTAGGGGACCACCAAACCAAATTAATAATGATAAGGCTAAAAAACCGATAATTAAAATAGCGGTTCGAGACGTTAGTGCGTAGGTTATTTTTTTAAATTTTTGTGAGAAACTCATTACAGCCTCATTAAAATAATAGATCGATTTCAATTCTGCGGTTTAACGACCGAGAAGCTGAATCTGAATTGCTGGCGATAGGCTCTGCTGCGCCCTTTCCTTCTGGCCATAGACGACCGCTCAAATTGGTACTTTTAGCCATTAAATTAGCAACTTGTGTTGCTCTAGCTAAAGATAGATGCCAATTAGAAGGGTACTTATCAGTACTAATTGGTAAGTCATCTGTATGACCTGTTATGAGGACTCGCCCTTTAGTTCCTTCTAGGCTTAACGCTAACTTTTCTAAAATAGGCTGGAATGAAGGGAGAAGTTGTGCGTCTCCTTGCTTAAACAAGTTTTCACTATTAATTGTAATGCGGATCCCATCGGAGGTTTTAGCAACGGCGACAATCCCCATTTTAATCTCTGTTTGCAACAACTGTTCAAGTACGCGTAATTGCTGATCTTTTTTATCAACAGTTTGGTTAACTGCTAAAGGGTGAATACCTGCTAGCTTTTCATTAATCTCTACAACATCGTTATTCAGCTTCATATTTATTGATAAATAGATCATCAATAATATGAGCCCCAATACCGAAAATATGACCCAAAGTGGAACTTGATTTCTCAGTTCAACACCCGCTGCTACTCTTTGCTTCCAGTTTGGAGACAGCTTATTGTTAATTGGCCCATTAAGTTGGTTTAATAAATGATAAAGTTGTGAACGATATTCTTCGATTTTTGTATCACCACCGGCACCTAGGCGATATTTACCTTTAAATCCTAAATTCAAGCAGTGATATTGCAACTCTAAAAATTGTTGATTTCTCTCTGGTTGAGCTAAGCCTGAATCAAGTAGCGTGTAAAAATATTCACCGCCAAAGGTTTCTTTATGAAAGGTAGAAAGTAGGCTTTCATCCGCCCACTCCATTGAACTCCATTTTGAGTTCAATACAGACTCATCAAGAATGGCGCACAAACAATAACGCGAATTATTGATCACCTCTTTTGATAAGTGCTGATTGCGAACTTCTACTTCAAATCGTTTGATAGCCTCAACACAACGATGTTTAAGCGCTGCAAGGTTACTCATTTCAAGCGATTGATTGATTGAAATTACAAGCGAAAAACAATCGGTTGCCGCTTCTAACAAAGGGTTTTTAAATATCGATACTTTGTTACTACCTAATAATTTTGCAGAAGGCGGCTCGACCGACATCACTGTTTTATCAGCATCATTTTGTGCAGGGTTGCTACTTGGCGTATTTCGCCCTAATCGACCTGGGCGAGGTTTGATAATGGTTTCGTCCATTGAAACTCTTCCTTTTAAAAAGTTAAGTTCTTATCGCCCAAAGGCTTAATTGTAGCTCAGGGTAGTTTCCTGAGAGGTGAATGGCAATTCCCCCACTGGAACGCAATTTATCCCAATGTTCACCATGCCTATTTAATTCAAAATAATGAAAACCAGCATGATAAGGAATTTGTCTTGGTGCTGTTGGTAAATTACTAATCGTAATACCTGGAATTTGGTTATTTACCAGATCTCGAATAGTTTCTACACTGCCAATTTTAATTTGTGAAGGTAGAATTTTTCTTAATTCTTCATGAGGCACACTTGCTTTAATTGCTAATACAAATTGGGCTGAATTAAGAATAGACTTATCTTTTAACGCACCAAAAGAAATACCAAATTTACTTTGCTCAAGTTTAATTTCAGTTGCTGTTTGCTCAATAACGTGACTCAACGACTGATATAAAAAGTTAACCACTTCATTAAATACCTGCCCTAAATTAGTATGGTCATAATTGGGTAATTTAGGCACTCTCTTATTAGCAGTGCTGAAGGTTGATAACTCGCCCGCAAGCTCAATTAAACGACTGTAAAATACATTAGGGTGTAAACTATTGACACTAAGTAAGTTATTAAATATCGCATCATACTTATTTAATGTTTGTAGCATGATAAAATCTGCAACTGAAGAACTTCCTGCATAGCCCTGGCTGAGCCTTGCGGCGATGCTTTCAGCGCGTTGCTTTATCATTGAGCCTATTTCTCTGACTAGCCCTGATAAGGGTTTACATTGCCCTACTTTTAAAGATGGAGGAATATACTTTGCATCTAACTTTATTTGGCCTTCACTACTCACATCTATAATTCTAGCTAAAGGTAATACAATATAGCCTGAGTGATCATCAGACGACAGCATCAATTTGCTATACACTTTCGCAACTTGAATAATTTCTTGAGATTGCGCTCCTAATAAATCATCACTCACTGACAGGTCATTGAGTTTATAACGAGTCACTGTATTATCGTCGGCTGAAGATATATTAATCCCGCTATTTTTTAGCGCAGGGATGGCAAGATAAACAACTTCATCAAAAACATCTTTATTAACCACCAACGGTTCAGGTAGCGACGTTGATTGAGGCATATCTATTGGTAATAAGTCTGGAGTGATTGCTGATAATGCGTCCACGGCAAACTGCCCGCTGTTAAGTAATTCATTATCAATACTTATATCAATTATCCCCCATGGATCAGCAAGGTTGCCACTGCAAACTTGCTTGATAACATTGGAAATATATTTGTCTGCTTGTTGAAAGTGCTGAGGTCTTAAAAACATCCCTTCAGTCCAAGCAACACGAGTGTTATCACCCATTTTAAAAATCCTTTTTTATTGCTCTCTCATGTATGTCGCAATTGCTTCTACATTAACATTGATATCGTCATAGCCGGTAGGGTCAACTTCTATAACCGCTCTCCACCTTGCTTGGTCTATATTTCTATAAGCAACAACAACCCCAACGTAACGAGTATTACGATTAAGGCTCATTTTATATTGCTGCACAGAATCAGGCTGAAGTTCTAATTCATCTTTTTTTAATAAGTCAGGTCCGAGGATCTTTTCTGGTGTGTCGTACAAGCTAAAAAAGTCCTGCGTGTCAAAAATAGTTCTTGAGCTGAGCTCAAAAATTTTCATTACCACTGGAGAAGGACGTTCTGATGTATCTGGATTAACATTTTTAGATACATTAATGATCAGATCGGTAGAAGGGGGTACGATTTTATTCATCGTAGAACATCCCATTACCAAAAATAGTAAACTAAAACTCAATAAGTAGAGCTTAACTTTGTACATTATTTACTTTCCTTTCTAGTGCGTTTCTTTGATTCGATCGTTGTATGCCTTTAAGAAATCATCTGACATTGCCATGGCGCCTTTAGTGTTCACTTCCTGAGAAATATCATCATATAAACTTTGATATAATTTCCAGCATTTAGACTCTATTTGACCAGGGATAATTTTTAACACGTTAGAATTATCGTTTGCCTGTTGATTAATTTGCATGGGAGAAACCTGCGACAACATCCCTTTTAACACGCCATCTGCACCAGCGAGTAATGCATGCTCATGCTTACGTGTGTCTATAAAGCTTTCTTTAATAGATTCATTCGAAGACAGAAAGCTTGCACTATTTTTTATGAACAAGTTCTGAATAACGTCATCAATGTTGGCAGAAAATTTTAATGGATTGTTTTGCTCAGCCTGAAACATCGTATGATTCAATCTTAATTTGTTTTTTACAATAGCGCGTTGACGTAAAGATTCCATAAGCTCAGTGAGCAATAAATTAAGCCCTTGGCCCATTTCAAACCACAGCTTTTCATTATCTAACGAATTTTTAAGTTCATCTTTAATCCCCAACCCTTTTAAAAACGCATCTGATAACGCCTTGTCACTTTGAACCACGTTTTTTACTGGTGCAGACTGTATCTCAGGCTTATGCTCATTAGCGTGGCTACTTGAACGGGGGGGTTCTTGAATAGGCGCAGGGGTATCAACAGGTGCTGATGAATTGCTAACATTATTGCCAATGTCAAAATCATCGGTATTCATAAGGCGCGTTAATTCATCCCAGTCTTCCGGAATATGATTATCAGTTTGTTGCTGCGCAGTCACTGATATCTCAGGCATCGACTCATTCATAATCGAGTCATCGAATGAAGGTATAGACTGCTCAGCCGGTTGAGAATTTTGCGCAGCGAAAGCATCTACTGATTGAAAATGACTTGGAGCAGAATTACTCACATCGACTTGTTGAGCTGATGTTAGCACCACACTGACTTGAAAATCGCCAATGGTTAACACGTCACTGTCTGACAAACGTTGTTTGTTGCCTTGACCGAGCGGCGCTACAGCAAAATTAATAAATAATCCATTGGTTGAATTATCGTATACGTAAAAAGAGTCACCTTCTTTTTCTATTATGCCGTGTTTACTTGAGATTATTTTTTCGGGATCAGGTAAGTGCCAATCGCACGCTTCAGAGCGACCAAAAGTTAATGAATCTGTTACAGTTTTAGTGGCTTCTATTTCAGGTGAAAGTCTGTGATAACTAGTGATGTTTAGTATCAGTTCCATTTGATAAGTCAGTCCCTTATATCATTATTGTGAACAGGATAAAGTAGAAGCGAAACTATTGTCAACATTGAAATTAACACAAGAAAATATTGCGCTATTGATTTTGTCTCTAAAACAAGACGTTTGATAAACAAATTATACAGCGATGAAATATTTTACCGTAATGCTTTATAACTAGACCGAAAATAGCCTTCTTAGAGACTCCTTCTAGCTTTAAACCGACTTTTTCAATTTACAGTAAGGGAAATTTACCAACAATAATATGTCATTCAGGCATTGCTATAATTGTATATTTTTGTAAAATACATGCTCATATCAGAGGGAAAATTGATAGATAAGCAGAGAATATTTACCTTTGTAATTATTTAACTTAACACAATAAAAGGATTTTTTATGAGCAGTACTAATGATCACAACGATAAAACTCAGATTGCTTCCCTAGACTCAAACGCAAAAAAAACGTCAAACATTCGCAAGCAAAATCTACTTGGCAAAAAAATATCTGGCCGCTATTTAATTGAAGAGCTGATTGGCCAAGGCGGGATGTGTTATATCTATCGGGCGCGCGATACTTTTTTAGAAAACGGTAATCGCTCAGAAGCATCGGTAGCAATTAAAGTACTTCAAGAAGAATTCTCAAGCTCTGAAGAAGCTATCTCACTACTAAAAGATGAAACAGCAAAAACGCAACAGCTTTCCCACCCAAGTATTGTCAAAGTGTACTCAGCAGACTCTGACGGCGATCTATATTATGTCACTATGGAGTTAATTGAAGGGGAAACACTAGAACAAATTATTAAACGAAACAAACCCTCTGGCTTAGCGTTTAAAAAAGCAAAAATTATTTTAAAGCAATTAACTGACGCTCTTGTATATGCCCACTCGCGTGGCGTCATTCATAATGACCTCAAGCCTTCAAATATTATTTTTGATTCTAACGGTAACCTTAAAGTACTTGACTTTGGTATTGCCAAACACAAAAGCTTAGACGATCAATACGCTGTAAAAAATGACAGTGAACTGGCAACAATTGGCGGCTACACCCCAACATATGCAAGTCCTGAACAATTAAAGGGTAGTGAAGCATCAGTAAAAGACGATGTATTTTCTTTTGCATGCATTGCTTATGAACTTCTCAGCAGTAAACACCCATTTAACCGTATTGCTGCAGATAAAGTTCCTAAAAACACAACAGTGAAAAAACCAAGTAACTGCCCTATTCTTTTGTGGAACAATTTAAATAAAGCATTAGTTTTAAATGCGAATCAAAGGCTTGAATCATTAGAGCCCATTTTAAAAAGTCTTACAACAAACTTAAACCCTGCTATTTTTGCTACAGCAGCGAGTATAGCCATTATTGCTTTGATTACGCAAAACTATTACTCAAACTCAGATAATACTAAACAATTACAGGCACAACTCGATAATGCCAAAGCAATTAATCAACAAGTAGAAGCGTGGATGTCTTGGCAGGGGCCAACAATTTTAAACAAACTTGAACAAATCCCGCCACAATATGAAGTGCTTAAACAAGGGTTACTAAGATCAAACCAGCAAAGCATATTAGAGAGCTTTAACGATGAAGCTAATCAGTTTAATAATATCGCTGGTCGTAAATTTAAAGATTTCGATAAAATTATAGCCGTTTACTCTGATGCATTAAATTATTACCCTGACTCAGAAAAACTATCAATGCAATTAGAAAGTGTGCTTAGGGAACGCCAATCAATTATTTTTGATATTACAGCCAGAATCGATTTATTACTCGAACAGTCGCGTTATAACGAGGAGCAGCCAAATAGTATTGCCCACTTGATTTTTGACTTAAAAGAAGTTGATAAAACTTACCGTTATCAGCCTACAGATCTTCACTTTGATAATTTTACAGTTGCGTTAAATACCGCGATAGAAAGTGACGATGTGATCACCCAAAAAGTTCTCTTAAACGTGGGTAAAATCGTTTTTACAAACAACAAAAAAGCGGATGAGTTACTAGCAAATTTAATGCAGCGAGAATCTGCTATTAATGCATTAACTGCGTATCAGCAAAAGATTAATTTAGGCGAACAGGCAGACTTTCCTCGTGCCGATGCCGTGGTGTTTTATGGTCCTAAGTTTCAACGATTCTCTGCTCAGTTAGAAACAATAGAAGATCATAAAGCTTTAATGGAATTCGAAGAATTTATTAAATCTGAATCAACAGCATTACCGGATGACTTCTCACTTTTAATTTCGTTGAGAAAAGAATTGTCGAGACGTTACATCAGTACAGCAAACGATTTAATGAAAAAAAGAATGTATAAAGCCGCTGAACGTTTAGTTGAAAAAAGTGAAGCGATTACTCAGTCGTTAGACAAAATGCTCTAAAAAATGCGTTTATTTATTGTTCAAAAATAACACAGCAGTGATTGAATAACGATTGCATAGCTATTAGACTAAAATCAAAATACAGACAACAAAGTCAAGGACGACGAGTGCATTCATATCATCATACACTCCGCCAAGATTTTACATATTTAGACTTTTTATAATTTATGGAGTACCTATGAAAAATTTAAGCTTGCTAGCTGCAGCACTCATACTCACTGGCTGTTCAGCAACATCTAAAACAAACAAAACTGAAGATGTTGTTATTGAGCCAACTCCTCAAATGAGCGAAGAAAATGCACCAATATCACTTACGGTTATCACTAACCCAGCCGACTCTAGAGTTCGTATAATGAATATAGTGCCTGTGTATCAAGATGCTATTGAACTAGATGCAGGTAAATATGATATTGAAGTAAGTAAGGCAGGTTATATTACTTATAGAAACTGGATAACGGTTGATAAAAAAACTATCTTAACCATAGAGCTCGATGAAAAACAATCAAGTCAATCTGCGCAATAGACTGTTTAATGCAGTAAAATGCCTTTTTAAATAAAGGCATTTTAGCATTAATAATAAACATACCAGATATAACCGCCCAAGCTTAAATTCACCGCTATACACAACCACAATACCACTATAAATACGCGCTTTTTTGACTTATGCCGTAAAGCTTGCTGCGCGATAAGTGCGCCTGGCCACCCTCCTAATAGAGCACAGAGATGTAAATGTCGCTCAGGTATACGACTTACTTGTTTACGATTCGACTGCACTGCTTTTCGTTTATCCCAGGCATAATATAAAAAAGTAATACCACTGAGTAATGAAATATAGATCGGTATAAACATCTCAATTTTATGATTTAAATAAGCAAGCCATATTGCAGCTATAAACATACTCGAAAATATAATTAAGGTACTTTTTATCAAAAATAATCGCCTATAATGAAAATAATTAAAAAACACTTAGGTTAAATTATGACATATTTAAAGGCCGCGATGCTGCTGTTATCACTATCTATATTTAGTATTCAAGCAAATAATGAAGCAGACTTACTAGCGCCAGAACTTGCGATATTTACGCCTTACTTAGGCACATGGCAAGCGGATTTCAATACCGAAACAGGTCAGCCAAGCATTCAAGATGTCAGTAATTGGCAGCGCGCACTTAATGGTAAAGCCATTCGTACTTCACACTCGATTAATGAGGGTGAGTATGGAGGGGAGTCAATGATTTTCTATGATCGTAAAAAACAGTCACTGGTTTTCTATTACTTCACAACAGCTGGTTTTTATACTAAAGGCGTCATGAAAGTGCTGAGCTCAACGCAATTTGTGGCTTACGAAGATGTTACTGGTAGCAAAGAAGGGATCACTAAAGTTAAATCAACCAGTGAATTTAAAGATCAACAGTTTGTTGTTTCTACCTCTTATTTAAAAAAAGGAGAATGGACTAAACCGGAACAGCGTATTTATACTCGCAGTACAAAAACCGTTAAATTTAAGTAACTTTGGTCCTAAAACTCAAAAGGCAGCCTAGGCTGCCTTTGTTATTTATAAAACCGCTATTATTTTGCGAATTTTTTAAATGGTTCGTCAACGGGTGTATCAGCTAGGTGATTAGTGTAATTGCTCATTACTTTTTGCGATAAACCAACAATTATTTCTAGCAGTTGCTGTTTACCGTAACCTACTGCAAAAAATTTCTCAATTTGCTCATTGCTAATTACGCCGCGATTGCGTGTCATTGCAAGCGTTGTTTCACGAAGTACTTCAAGTTTTGCATCTGCAAGTGGCGTTTCATTAACCAATGCATCAACAATACCTTGATCAACTTTCATTGAAGCGGCAATTGCGCTGTGTGCTGGTACACAGTAATGGCATTCGTGCTCAACATTAATTGACTGCCATACCACTGTTAGCTCTTCTGCGTTAAACGATGTTTTTTGAAATAAGTCGTGCAGTACTTGGTAGCCTTTAAGAAGCGTAGGTGCTTCTGCCATTACTGCATGAAGGTTTGGCACCATACCAAATGCTGCTACTGAATCAGCCATAAGCGATTTTGATTCTTCAGGTGCGTTGTCTTGAGTATATAACGTAAATTCTGCCATGTTCTGCTCCAATAAATTAATGTAATTAACTAACTTCGAAACACATACTATTTGATTTTGAGCGACTGCTCAAGTTAAAATTGAACAGTCGCTCAATTTAATAGAAACTATTATGGCCAATAAAGTTAAATTTGAACGCGAGCAAGTTGTTCGTGCCGCTAGTCAATTATTCTGGGAGAAGGGCTTTCATGCTACATCCACTCGCGATTTACAAGATGCAATTAACATGCGTCCTGGCAGCATTTATGCGGCATTTGGCTCTAAGGAAGGTTTATATTGTGAAGCGATAAAAAACTATGCCAAGCAAATGCAAAGCTTAATAAATGAGCGTTTAGTATCATGCAGCAGTATTCTTGACGCACTTCAAGATTTTGTAGAGTATGTTGTTATCTCCTCAAAAAGTAATACTCCAAGTGCTATCTGCATGTTAGTAAAAGCTAATAATGAGTTCATTGAGAAAGACAGTTATCTTTACCAAATCAGTGTAGAGCTAATGATAGACTTTGAACATTACCTTACTGAACTATTTACACTCGCTATAGCTGATAAAGGGCTAAGCGGAAATATTGCCGCTATAGATTATGCTCGTTTTTTCCAAATACAATTTACTGGCTTACGTAATTATTTTAATCGACCAAACGTAGAGCATTTAGCCAAACCAATGATCGAAAACATGTTTTCACTCATGAAAAGTCTTTAGCCGAAAATAAAAAGGCAGCTAATCTAAATTAGCTGCCTTTTTAATTTAAAAACAAAGTTCGACGTCTAGGTTTTTAATTTATTAAGTTCAGAGTCTTGCTGCGCAACCAGTTTATTCAGCTCTTCACTGCTGTCGCCTGCCTGAGCAGATAAATCTGAAAGCTGTGAGGCGGCATCAGAAATTATTGTCAAGTTGCGATTTATTTCTTCGGTGACTAGGCTTTGTTCTTCTGCAGCCGTTGCAATATGGGTAATTTGATTGGTTATTTCATCTACTTTCACAACCACACTGTGCAGTGCATCAAAAGCCGTTGAGGTTTCATCTACTGCAGTTTCAGCGCGTACTACACCTTTTTCAATAACAGTTGATGCATTACCCACTTCTGAAAGTAAGCTGTCGATTAAACTACTAATGTCATCGGTTGATGAACGCGTTTTAGATGCTAAAGCTCTAACCTCATCAGCAACAACGGCAAAACCACGTCCGTGCTCCCCTGCTCGCGCAGCCTCAATAGCTGCGTTTAGCGCTAGTAAGTTAGTTTGTTCAGAGATAGTTCGGATCACATCAAGTATTTGGGTAATATCATTACTACGCGATGCTACTTTCTCTACCGCCTGATTAGCTTCTTTAATTTCCTCTGACATGGTTTTAACTTGCGTCATAGCTGATGATAAGCTCGATTCGCTACTTACCACTAGGGTATTAATTTCATCTGCTTGTTGCGCCGATTGCTCTGAAGCTTTTGCCACTTCAAGTGCTGTCGCGCTCATTTCGTTCATTGCAGTAACCACACTTTCAATTTCTTTAAACTGTGCTTGCACATTGTGCTTGGTTTCTACCGCAATGTTCGAAGTAACCTCACCTTGGTGTTTGGTTTGATCTGAGACCGCTTTTAGCTCACTGATCAATTCACGAAGTTTTGATAAAAACTTATTAAACCCTCCAGCTAGTGCAATCAATTCAGCGTGAGTATCTACATGCAGAGTTTGAGTTAAATCGCCTTCAGAGCTTGCTAAGTTGTCAACGCGTTCCTGAATTTGCTGCAGTGGCGCTACAACACTACCTACAACGAGCTTCATTACTATAAATGCCAATACCGCAATCACAGTACCTGTGATCAAAATAATCACACCCAGCTCTTTTGCTGCCTCAGACATGCCTGCAGTTAATTGAATTGGCCCCTCAAAAGCAAGTTCCGCGGGTACTTCAATTAGCAGCATCCATTTCACATCAGCAAGCTTAATTTCAATTGGGTAAGACACCATTATTTCTGCGGCTTGCTTGTTAATTCCTTTAGTGCCTTTTAGTGCTTTGTAACTTTCATAACTTTTAGCGCTAACAGCTTCTTTCAGTGGACGGCCTAATTTTTCTTTATAATGACTGGTACCAACAATTAAGCCCAAATGGCTAAGTAACGTTACTTTTGCTTTGCCATTGTAAAGCGCATTTGAAAGCTCTTCTGTTAACTTTTGAAATACAGGTAAGGTAATATCAGCCCCAGTTACACCAACAAACTTGCCTGATTTAATAACGGGTACAACAAGTGAAGTCATCATTTCTGAGTAACCCGGTGTTATCTCATATAAGTAGGGTTCCATAATGCATGGTTTTAACTTGTCTTTAGCACACAAGTACCACTCTGCCTCACGTAAACCAAATTCATTTATTTTATCCGCGTATTTTTCTGCCGCGTCTTCAACGACCTGTTGTTCAACCAAGCCATTACTGTTTTTAGTGAAATAAATTTCTAATGTTCCAGCACCGGCAACAGAGTGATCATAGCCTTGAGTAAATTCGCTATCTTTACCATCAAAGCCGTTTTGTTCAAACTGAGAATATATAGAAGAAATAACATCGTTACTTTCTAATAACGAGCGATTTAAAGAAACAACTGAGTCACGTTCTATTGAGGCTTTGTCGGCATCTTCTAAAATGCTACCAAGCGAAAAGGGTATTCGGTAAGCTTCATTAATAAAGGCAGCGATTTTCTCACCATAGGCGGCTGCATTTGCTGTTAATCGACCATCCACCTCATTTACAATTAAAGTTTCGGCCTCAGCAGAAGTATTCGCATTACTCGATGAGAGTTTAGACCACAGTATGCCTGAAAATAGTACCACCGTTAAAAGTATACTTCCGACGCTTATCCACAATAACTTTTTTGCTAACGCTATTTCCCGCATTTATAACTACCTTGCTTTACTTATTTATTTTTTAGTTTAGACCAATTTAAATAACATTTTATTAAATGTTTTAAATTAGCCTGAATAACGTAACCTCATAACCAACTACCATTTAACTTTGCTCATTTCGCCGCTGGGTTATTAGCACAACAACAAGCAAACACCTATCCACAGGCAAGGCTTTAATCCATATAGTTTATACACTAATCATGAGAATACTGTTCCAACCAGTCGGCCAGTTGCATCAGCTATATAATATAAAATGTTACCGTATCACTTTTACAGATTTATCAATTAAGATAGCTATCTAAAGAGGTATTGATTGCCAATGTGGCAAAAAATCAGCAAACTCTCCGATAACAACTAATCTATCGGCCGACTTTCTTGTTACTTTAGGGGTTTTTGTGTATGGGTCAACAAGCTATTCCTGAGCGAGCCATAACACCGCTTATCCACTCATGATAGCAATGGTAAATTTCATGACTAGGGTCTGTTGACCTTTCAGGGTTAAATTTTCAGTCATTTGGGTATTAGCAGAATGTTAAGCATTGAGTCGCATTCAATAGCAGCCTTTTCCTGCAACACTTTCACTACAGTTATTAAACTTCTATGCCTTGAGCCAAATTACAATAAGTGTGGATGTGTTTTAGCACCGCTGGTAACGTCGTTATTTTACTAAATTCAATTTTAAGTAAATCGAGTACAGCACCCACTGTTGTAAAGTGGAATTATCTATTTTTTTAATTCATGTTGAGTTTTAGAGGTATAGTAGCAAATAAAAAAACACGCGATGATCACTCATGACGTGTTTTTATAAACCATATAAAGGGATAGATTAAATAACTGAAAGTTCTACCTCAATATTGCCGCGTGTTGCATTTGAATATGGACATACTTGATGCGCTTTATTTACCAGCTCTTGGGCGGCTGTTTTATCCATACCACCTAATGACACGGCCAGTTTTACCGCAATGCCAAAACCGCCATCAATGGCACCAATAGATACCTCTGAGTTAATGTAAGTATCGCTTGGTAAAGCAACTTTTTCGCTACCGGCTACAAATTTAAGTGCGCCAATAAAACACGCTGCATAACCTGCTGCAAATAATTGCTCTGGATTAGTGCCCTGCCCATCGTCACCACCTAACCCTTTAGGCGTTGATAAGTTAACATCTAAACGACCGTCATCTGATTTAGCAACGCCTTCACGTCCGCCTGTTGCCGTTGCTTTTGCTGTATAAGCTACATTTTGTAATACATTCATAGTGAACTCCTAAAATTTAAAATTTTCAAATTAATTACTTTGCACGCAAAATAATAAGGCAATTAAATTCTGATTGCAATTACTTTGCATGCAAATTAAAATAAGCTATCTTGAAATGAAGGGTAATGCGATGTCGTTTGAACAGTTAAAATTAAAAAATCAGTTATGCCATCGTTTATATATGGCGTCTAACAGCATAGCCCGTGCCTATCGGGAGCCTCTAGCAGAGCTTAACCTTACCTATCCTCAGTATGTTGTTATGATGGCGCTGTGGGAACAAGATGAAGTAACCATCGCTGAGTTAATAGATAAAACCGCAATTGATGGTGGCGCGCTTACTCAAATATTAAAAAAGATGACCAGCAAGTCATTGCTTAACGTTATAAAGGACGAACACGATAAGCGTAAGCGTTTGGTGCAATTGACTCACACCGGCCAATCTTTAAAACTTAAAGCTGCTGATATTCCAAAAACAATTTTCTGTAAATTTGACAGTATCGACACTAACCAAGCACAGCAATTAATGCAGTTACTCGATTTAATCGTTAGCGACTTAAGCACCCAGACTGAAGATGAAAGTGTCGATGCTAAAGACAGTCCCAAGTTAGTGCAAACCTAGCGTAAATTTATCCAATGTGGTGCTTAAGCTTTTTTATAGTTTAGTTATAAAAAATTAACTTATTGATTATTATTCATAAAACATTCAATTAACAGTTGGCATACTTCTTCCTAACCCCTTAATGACGTTAGCAACACCAAGGAAAAACTTATGTCTAATTTATACAACACTCTTTATTTTTTATGGCGCTTAGATATCACAGTGTGGCAAGTAAATGAGCCTACAAATACGCATACCACCAGTGAAAAAGAACGAATGTACTCTCGTTGAACTATTTTTAAACAGACTTTGCAAGCTACCCCATAGCGTTGTATTGTAAAAGACTATTTAATTGGCTAGTGGAACGTATATGCATGCTTTAGAAGTTAATTTTGACGGCTTAGTCGGCCCTACTCACAACTACGCAGGTTTGTCGTATGGTAATGTTGCTTCGTTAAATAACGCGGCGAGTTTTTCAAATCCGCAAGAAGCTGTATTGCAGGGCCTGGCTAAAATGAAAGCCATGCACGATAAAGGCTTAACCCAAGGGGTGTTTGCTCCTCATGCTCGCCCTGATTTAAATGTATTACGCCGTTTAGGATTTACTGGCAACGATGCGCAAGTCATTAATAGAGCTTTTAAAGCCGACCCTATTTTGTTACGCGCCTGTTACTCAGCCTCTGCCATGTGGACAGCTAATGCTGCTACAGTATCTCCCTCCCCTGATACTAACGATGGCAAAGTACACTTTACTGCGGCAAATCTTAATAATAAATTTCATCGTTCATTAGAGCCAAATACGACGACACGTTTGCTTAAAGCAATGTTTAGTAACGAACAATACTTTGCACATCATACACACTTACCTGAGCAAGGTTTTTTTGGTGATGAAGGTGCAGCAAACCATACTCGTTTATGCGACAGTCACGGTGAAACAGGTTTAGAGTTATTTGTATTTGGTGCAAGTGCCTTTAACAGTCAACTTGTTAAGCCAGCTAAATTCCCAGCAAGGCAAACATTGGAGGCGTCTGAGGCTATTTGTCGATTGCATAATATAAAAGATACCAGTCAAATATTATTGCAACAAAACCCTGATGTGATTGACCAAGGGGTGTTCCATAATGATGTAATTGCTGTAGGTAACGCCAATGTTTTACTTTGCCACCAGCAGGCGTTTTTAAATCAAACGCAAGCACTAGACGATATCCGCGAAGCCTACGTAGGTAACAAACAGCTGTATATTATTGAAGTGCCAACCAGTAAAGTGAGTATTCAAGATGCTGTTAGTAGTTATTTATTTAATAGCCAACTGGTTAGCATGAATGACGATGCAATGCTGCTCGTTGCCCCACAAGAATGCCAGCGCAACCCTGCTGTAAAAGCGTATATTGAAGAGCTAATTGTTGCCGATAATCCCATAAATCAAGTGCAGTTTTTTGATTTGCGCCAAAGTATGCAAAATGGTGGTGGGCCCGCTTGTTTACGTTTACGCGTGGCGCTTAATAGTCATGAATTAGCAGCAGTAAACCCTGATGTTATTTTAAATGACGAAAAATATACCCAATTATGTGACTGGGCTACTCGCCATTACCGCGATAAACTCGGCGCTAACGACTTTGCCGATCCAGCTTTACTAACCGAAAGTTATCAAGCGCTTGATGAGTTAACCCAGTTGCTTAGTTTAGGATCAGTATACCCATTTCAACTAGAAGCTTAATTGCTTTGCTACTTTAAGGGCTTGATAATACGTTCAAGCTCTTAACGCTAATCTCTCTAAATTCAATTGAGGTTAAGTTTTTAACCTTATAATTATCCTGACTATTTACATACATATAACTCTCTTTGTCAGGGTATCAATTACTCTTGGCAGCACGCTAAAACAGTATCAGTATCATTATCATTTAATTAGTCCTAAAACACTTATTAGAATGGGTCTTTGTACTCAAGCTTGGCAGTATTCCATATAAGGAGACAAACCATGACAACACATAAAGTCATTTTAATTACCGGCGCATCAAGCGGCATTGGCGAGGCGACCGCTAAAACATTAGTTAATAATGGCCACAAAGTGATATTAACTGCGCGCAGTGAAGATAAACTTAATAAACTAGTTGACGAGTTAGGCCATGAAAACGCATTTAGCGTTTCAGCCGATGCCACTGAATTTAATGAACTTGAAAATGTGGTGAGTAAAGGCGTTGAAAAATTTGGCCGATTAGACGCGGCATTTGCTAACGCAGGCATGGGTGTTTCATCAGCTGGCACAGAAAACGGCGATCCTCAAGAGTGGTCAGCCATGGTTGACCTTAACATTAAAGCGTTGTTGTGGACCGCAAAACTCACTTTGCCTCATTTACGTGAAAACCAGGGGCATTTTATTTTAACAAGCTCTGCAGCTGGAAGAAGACCCATTGATGGCTCTATATATGGTGCCACTAAATGGTTTGCTCATGGCTTTGGTCAAAACCTCGCAGAGGAAATGAAACCATGGCATGGTCGCTGTACCACTATTGCCCCAGGCATGGTAAATACGCCTTTTTTTGATGAAGCAAAACCCGATAAGCTCGACCCACAAGATGTGGCCGATGCGGTATTATTTGCTATTGAAGCTAATCAGCGTAATAGCGTACGCGAAATCTATTTAATGCCCACCAACTAACAAGTTAATCCAAAAGGCCAATACTTATTGGCCTTTTCTCTAAAAGTGCTTAATTTTGCTTTTTTAGAATCGCTGTCAACTAAATCGATGAAAAGTCACGTATTGAAACCTCCCTTACCATGCTAAATCTCAACTTTATGTCTATTATATAAGTAAAGTAATTCAATAATCGGAACCCATTTAATGGCTCCTCATAAAGCTAATAATATGTCTGCCCATCAATATGTTACTAATGATCCGTTGCACCAACTATTCGATGCAGTCGATTCTGTATCAGTACAAGGTTATGATGAGCAACGACGTGTAATTTATTGGAATAAAGGCAGTGAATTGCTTTATGGGTATTCACACCAAGAAGCCATTGGCAAAAAACTCGAAGATTTAATTATACCCGCACCAATGCGAGAGCCCGTTATTGAAGCGCATAGTAATTGGATTAAGCATGATATTGAAATTCCCGCCTCAGAACTAACCCTTAAACATAAAAAGGGTAATGATGTGGCTGTATTTTCAAGCCATGTTATGTTTACTAATCAATATAATACCAAACAAATGTATTGTATCGATATTGACCTTTCAGAAGTCCACAAGGCACAAGCAGAAGCCACATTTAATGCCAATATGTTGAAGACTATCTTTGAAGCCATTCCCGACTTATTTTTTGTACTAGAACAAGATGGCACTATTACAGACTATCACGCAGGCAATAACAACGATCTTTATATTCCACCCCAGCAGTTTATTGGTAAAAAAATGATTGATGTACTGCCCAAAAAGGTAGCGAAAAAGTTTCAGATTCATATTGAAAAAACAATAGCACAAGACAATATTGTTAGATTTGAATACGAATTAAGCATGCCTGAAGGCGTAATTTATTATGAGGCAAGGTTGCGCTTACTGCCCAGAAAAAATCAAATCATGGTGATTATCCGTGATATTAGCGAACCACACCGCTCAGCAGAATTGATCCGCCATCAGGCTCATTTTGATAGCTTAACCGATTTGCCTAATCGCTTTTTATCTTTAGATCGTTTGTCACAAATATTAATAGAAGTACAAAAAAATCATGAAAAAGCCGCGGTATTTTTCTTGGACCTTGATGATTTTAAAAAGGTAAATGACTCTTTGGGTCACGAAATCGGAGATAAATTATTAATCGAAGCCGCACATAGATTACAGCAAACACTAAAGCAAAATGACACTGTTGGTCGATTAGGCGGAGATGAATTTATTGTTTTAATATCTAGTTTAAACGATGAAAACGACGCTTTAGCGATTGCTGAGCGATTGCTTCAAGCATTTAGAAAGCCCTTTAAATTGGTAGGCAGAGACTTAATATTAACATTAAGTATTGGTATTGCTATTTCCCCTAAAGATGGCACATGTTCTTCGGTATTGTTACGTAATGCCGACACCGCTATGTATCAAGCAAAAGCGATGGGCCGCAATACCTCCTCTTTTTTCACCCCGCAAATGAATGTTGCAATGCGCCGGCGCTTTGAAATAGAAGAGCAAATGCATGGAGCACTGGAGCGAAACGAATTTGAGCTTTATTACCAACCGCAAATAGACGTAAAAACAAACACCATCGTTGGCGCTGAAGCTTTGCTACGTTGGCATAATATTGTGTTAGGGGAAATTACCCCTGATGAGTTTATTCCCATTGCAGAGCAAACAGGCTTGATTGCGCCTATTGGTGTATTTGTACTGCAACAAGCCCTTCGCTTTTTAAATGAATGGCAATCAATTAATAAGCAAAACTATACCATGGCGATTAATTTATCACCGCGGCAATTCAGAGACCCAGAATTAGTAAATATAATTAAGCGTACTCTGCATAAAAACAGTATTAGCAATGCATGCTTAGAGCTGGAAATTACTGAAGGAGTACTGATGAATAGTCAAACCTCAATTCGTGACGCCTTATTACAAATTGATGAACTGGGCATAAAACTGTCAATGGACGACTTTGGCACAGGGTATTCATCATTAAGTTACTTAAGAGAGTACCCCTTTGATGTGCTAAAAATTGACCGAAGCTTTATCACTGGGATAACAGATAATAAAGCAGACTGTAATTTGGTAAAAGCAGCCATAGCTATGTCACACAGCCTAGAAATAAAGGTTGTTGCGGAGGGGGTAGAAACCAAAGAACAGCTAGATTTACTTAACGAGCTAAACTGCGATATTGCTCAGGGATTTTATTTAAGTAAGCCCTTGCCGGGCGCCAAACTGCTCAATTTTTCATCGCGTTACTGCAAAGCGACTTAAAAGCACTTTAGTTAAAAAGTGCTTTTACAGCTGCGAGTTAGCTCATAATTTTAAAAAGTAGATCGCGTACAGTTGCAGGTTCAAATGGTTTATCACAAATGGCATCCACACCGGCTTGAGCAATATTAGCCAAATGAGTATCGTTGGCCTCTGAGCTCACCATCAGAACTGGAATATGTGAGTACGTATTCGACTTTCGAACGGTTTCAGTTAATTCTTTACCATCCATTTCTGGCATATTGTAATCTGTAACAATTAAATCAAAAGATTGATTATTAAGCATTTCAATCGCTTGTTTACCGTCTTCTGCCTCTACAGGTTCAGGAATACCCATTCCCGCTAATACACGTATTATATGTTTTCGCGCAAAACGACTGTCATCAACCACCAATACGCGAAGTAAAGTGACATCAAAGTGCTCTAGCTCCACCTCTTGCTCGCTAATAATATCCAGAGTCGCTTTAAGCGCACGGGTAATTTCGTCGGCATTAAACGGTTTAGGTAGAATAGCTAATACGCCCGATTGCCTAAGTTGCTCTAAATGGCGCTTATTACGCTCGCTCGACACTAGCATAAACGCCTGTTGCTCAGTGTTGCTGTTACTGCGTATAGCCTGTAATAAAGAGTCTGCAGTACCGTCACTAAAATACATACTACTGATCACTAAATCAGGGGAGTAGCTTGATAAAGCAGCCAGCGCATTTTCTTGAGTGGTGGCCGTTTCAATTTGTGTCACCCCACACTGAGCCAGTGATTTTTTTATTAGCTTTTGCTGCACTTCAGAAGGCTCAACTAATAAAATAGATAAGTTAGCTATTGCCGTTAAATCACTCATTTCAATCCTGTTAATATTAATTAAATAATTTTTATAATGCTCATTATAAAGTAATAACTTACAAGAAAAAGCTAAAACCGCAACAACAGGGCATGTTTACCCTAATCTACTCTTAAAAACGGTAGTTTATGCCCGCATAATAACGTCTTCCCGAATAGCTTGAGTTTAATAACCGAGACTCTGTATCGTTACCTAGGCGCTTTACCGACTCAGATTTAGTTAAATTAATCACAGCGGCTGTCAGGCTCAAGTCCTCTAATAAAGTAATTGATGCATTTACATCAACTTGCTCGTATGGGTCTTGATACACGTTTAAACCACTATTTAAACCCAACACGGTTTCTCCGCGTTTGTTATAAGAAGCACGAATATTAAAAGCATCTCCCTCATAATATATCGAGGTATTGTACTGGTACTTAGCACTGCCAATTAACGGCGATTTACCAAACTCTTTACCATCTACTTCTACATCTGCCTTATTGGTTTTGTTAAAAGTGTAGTTTGCGTAAAAACCAAAACCACTATCAAAGGCATGCTGTATAAATACTTCAGCCCCTTTAGATACAGCATCAGTGCCATTGCCTACGGTGCTATATGGCAATACAGTAATATTTCCCGAATCAACTATGCCCTCTTTACCAGCAAAATCTTGCTGTACATCAATAACTAAGGGAACAACAAAATTATCAACCGTTTTATGAAACAGTGCTAAACCAACAGCAGAGCCTTCGCTGTAATAATATTCAATAGATAAATCAGCTTGCACCGACTCGAACGGTTTTAAGTTTTTATTACCGCCACTGCCACTAAAACCCGGAATTTCATTAAATTCAGCTCTGTCGTCGGCCCACTCATCTGAGACAAACGTAATGCGTTGTTGCGCACCTAAATCGGCATAATCAGGGCGAGACATTACTTTTGCAATAGCGCCGCGCACAACAATATCTTCGCTGGCATCCCATGCAATATTAAAGCTAGGTAAAATTTGGGTATCGGTATTCTCTTGAGTAATGAGTTGATAATCTTCAACAAATCTATCGTCTCCGGTTACCGCCTCCCCGCTTTCATCGTCAGTATGATCCAGCAAATATGTGTACAGATCGGTTGATGATGTCATGGTTTTCGTGCGAACAACACGTACCCCTAAATTACCGCGCACGCTATCAAATTCAAAATCACCTTGTAGATAAAATGCCGCTATTTGCTCTTCAATATCATAAATGAAATTATCCTCTTTACGCGTATACGGCACATAATTACTGGTCACAATATCGCGGTATTTATCCCAATCAATGCCGGGCATTTGATTTATATTAAAACCACCCGCAATATTACCTTCGTTGATAAACACATCTTGTGCTAGTGGCATACCGTTATTCCACTGGTAACTATCAAAGCGTGTGATCCCACCCTCACTGGCTTCTGCTGCGGCAATATCAAAATTAGGATCTAAAAAGAAGGTATTACCGGTTTCGCGGTGAAGCGAAGCTTCTCGATACTTAACCCCTGTTTTAATTGTTCTTAAAATGCCCCAATCGGTATAAATATCAAAATCAGCTTGGTAGTAATCTTCTTCAAGTTCACTACGCACAAAACTTGAATTTGACGAACCCGGATCGCGCCCACCACCCACACCATTGAGTAAGTTAGCTAACGTATTTGGATCTATATTTAAACTAATATCGTTCTCATTAATTTTCCAACCCGCTGTTTTAGCGGCATTTTCTATGCGGTTTTCATTTTCACCCGCGTTAGAACTTTTATAAGCTGCTTCCCAACTCTCTTTCGGGCCACCTTCAGAACGTGTATTACCCGCCACAAAACGGGCTTTGAAGTAATCACCTTCGTAGGTTAAGTTGAGATCAAAAGTGTCAGAGGTTGACTCTTCACGCACATAGCTGCCTCGCATCCACGGCAATTGCATATCATTTTCTATGCCACTTGCAGCTGCATCAAATTGCATTCCATTAACTATCGTGCCCGACTCATCCAAACTTACATCGGTTAAAAAGTCAGGATTTAAAGACCACTCAGGTATATCAATCACCGATTCAGTTCTATTTTTATCAAGTGAAAATCCAAAATAGTTAAAACCAATTTCTACTCGGCTAGTTGGGCGCCACTGCGTGCTAAATTGTATCCCTTCTCGCTCACGTAATTCGTTTACAATTGAACCTCGAACCACTTGAGGAAACCAGACATTGTCATAATTATTGCCTTGAGAATCGCTTACTGAACCCCACTGATTATTATTTTCAATCGGTGCGCCATTAACATCAACCGGGTTATCGCCGGCAAAGCGCCACACATTTGCATCGGTGCCACCCGAAAGAGAGCGGTTAGTGCGTGTTTGTGAGGTATAACCAAACAACACACCAAAAGTATCAGCATCGTTCTTCCAAGAATAAAGTGCGGTTACTTGGGGCTCTGATTCTTCAGTTACATCGGCATAAGTGCTTTCAATATTAATCACCCCTGAGTTTGCATCCATACTTAGCGGTTTACGACTATGCATTAATACCGTGCCGCCCACTCCACCTTCATCTAAACGTGCCTCTGGCGATTTATACACTTCCACACTTTCAATCATGGCTGAGGGGAGTAATGCATAATCAAACGAACGAGATGGCTCTCCTGGTGATGACGCAATAAAATTACCATTTAACTGAGAAAAGGTGAGTTCAGATGATAACCCCCTAATACTAACTGATGAGCCCTCGCCTCCGTCACGGTCAATAACCACTCCGGGTACACGTTGTAATGAGTCGGCGACGTTCTTATCAGGAAACTTACCAATGTCTTCAGCTGTAATCGCATCAACCACAGAGCTAGACAAACGTTTTATATCTAAATTAGCCGCCATACTGGAACGAATACCACGCACCTCTATTACTTCCATATCTTTACTTTTTAATGCTTTATCTTCAGCTTCATCCGCATATGCGTGATTAAACACAGATAAAATAGAGATACACAGCGTTGATTTAACAAAACGTGGAAGTGAGTGAGCAGAGGTTTGAGTTATCCGATGAGCGGTCATAGTTTTAACAGTTCCATTTAAAATACAGTTAATACTTAAAGGTGAGCGTACCAAGGAAAGATGGTACGAAAAAAGTAGCTGTATTTTACATAACCAAGCTTAATAGCTTGTTAATGCAAACTGACGAATAAATGAATGCTGTCTCAATAAGTAACCTACTCTAATAAAAGTAGGTAGTTAAGCCGCAAAATGGCTATTTAGCTGCTTATAAAAGGGCATAAAAAGGAATGACGCGATTAAACAGCAATACGCCGTTATTTTTTAGCGCTAATCGCCTGAATATAATAGCCTAAACTCGCATGAGAAAGCTCACCTATATGGCTGGTAACTAACTCTCCTTGGCTATTATAAAACAAGGTGGTTGGTAAGCCTGCAGCACCGGATTCGCGACTCACATTACTGCTTTGGTCAAAAAACACATGATTAAGGTCGAGTTGCTGTTCATTAAGGAACGCTTTTACCGTGTGTAAGTCTTCACCTTGATTGACAAACGCCACCGTAATATTTGAGTTATTTTTTTGAGCAGCTTGTAGCACTGGCATTTCTTTTCGACACGGCGGACACCACGACGCCCAAAAATTAATAACCACAGGCTTACCTTTAAAGTTTTGTAAATTAACTTGCTGCCCTTGCATATTATGCACAACCGATTGCGGTAATTGCACACCCGTTTGATAAATAGACAATGCAAAGTTAGGAATAATCATTGAACAAAAACCTACAAACCCAGCAATAGCGTAGTTTTTCATTACCGCTTTTTTACCACGCGCATAAAACGCTAAAATAACTATACCGCTTAGCCAGCCATAATAACCAATAAAGCCACCGTCGCTAATATTAAAAAGCTGCCACCAATTACCTTGATAAGCATCCCACATAGTAAACACAAACGCTAAACGCGAGACTAAAAAGCCCACCACAATTGCTTTAAAAACCGTATCTAAAATTGCTTTTTGTAATGGATGTTGGCGCGTCAATAAATAGGTAAGCCCCCAAAAAATGCCTAAACCTAAAAAAATAATTAACTGAGAAATGGAAATAACCAAAGGCCCAAGAGAAATACTTAACATTGCTACCGACTTCTTATAATGTATTTAAGTACCTAAAATAACGAGTACCAGCGTGAATTAAATGCCAACAATAACATAATGTAAGCTGTACTGATTATTAATAACGCATAATAAATTATGTATACCAGCAGCAATATATAACCTAGTTACCTAGTTAACCTTGTTGCTGTATGTACTCCAATGCAGTCATTTTTTTATAACTTACATTTGAGTGCAGTACATGAGTAGGTTCAGGGTCAACAATTTCAATTGGAATAGCATAATTACGTGCAATCTCTAGTGCCATTTGGGTAATGTTTACACTAAAAGAGGTACCCATAAATACCATTTTATCGGCATTCATCATTCGCTGCTGCGCCTCAGTAATACGGTATAGCACGGTGTAATATTCATCAAATAACAGCACAAAGGGCTTTAGAGAATGATTAAGCTTAGGCTGGTTATTTTCAATATTGAATAGCTCCAGTAAAGAGCGATGTAAGTTGCTCTCATCAACATTATCCCAAGGAGTTGTTTGTGGTGTAACGTCATCGCCCTGATGATGAAACAGCGTCATTTGATCAAGCCGTCCATGAATCGCAATAAAATTTTTATTACCCGCCTTACCATCAAGCCCATCAATATTTTGGGTAATTAAGTTTTTATCACTAAGCCAATGATGTACTTCATTAGGACCATGATGACGATAAGTTGCAAAACGATGATAATACCAAGCTAAAAACTCACTCGGGTTATTTTCATACATGGCACGAGTGGCCATTTCCATAGGCGTATAATTTTTACTACCAATGGTCCAAAAGCCATCTTCACCACGAAAAGTAGGAATACCACTAGCAGCACTCACACCAGCCCCAGTAATGTATAACGTATTCATAAAGCAATCTCTTACATTCAATAAACTTATAATACTTTATAACATTGTAAATTTGAGACTTTTACTCTTTTGCTATTAAATTATTTAGGCTCCGATGATTAGCTGAAAATAATTTAGGATACCAAAAAAGTTCTTTATATTTTTAGTTCCGCTCAAGTGCACTCCAAATCTTTCTTTAATTATTGACATACTGGAAACTATGGTAACAATTAGCAACAACTAATTAGTCGCAATACACTTGGCTTTCTAATAAAAACAGATAGATAATCTTTTTAAAGCAACTAACCCATTAATCTCACATACTTTTCAGCCAGTTCGTCTATACTTTCCCGATGATTAGGGTCGGGCTTTATGCAGTCAATGGGGCATACACTGACGCACGTTGGCTTGTCGTAATGACCCACACATTCGGTGCATTTTTCAGGGTCTATTTGGTAAATTTTAGCGCCCATATAAATGGCTTCATTTGGGCACTCTGGATCGCACATGTCACAGTTAATGCACTTGCTGTTTATGAGTAAAGCCATGATTAAACTCTCTATTATGAAACAGCTTGTTTGAAAGGATTGCGGGTATCTTGGTTTTCATCCAAATTTCGCATCAGTATCGCGTGCTCTAAATCGATAGTGTCAGGCAGTGGAATTTTTACAATGTGGCCTGAACCTTTGGCATCGGTGATGCTTTCGCCTTTTTTATTTTCCATACTTTCTAGGGTAAAACTAATATTGCCTTTCGGCGTCATTAGCTCTAATGAATGGCCAACACAAAACTTATTTTTTACATCTATTTCAACCAAACCATTAGCATTTCGCCCTAGTACCTCACCTACAAATTGCTGCTTGGTAGAAACTGAATGGCCGTATTCGTAATTTTGATAATCTTGGTGGGCGTGGCGCTTTAAAAATCCTTCGGTGTAACCACGGTGCGCTAGGTTCTCAAGAGTTTTGAATAAATCAGCATCGAATGGTTTACCTGCGACGGCATCGTCAATCGCTTTACGATACACCTGAGCGGTACGCGCAACATAATAAAATGACTTAGTACGCCCTTCTATTTTTAAGCTATGCACCCCCATTTTTGTTAGCTGCTCTACGTATTGCACGGCGCGTAAGTCTTTTGAGTTCATGATATAAGTACCATGCTCGTCTTCAAATGCGGGCATATATTCACCGGGGCGACCTTGCTCTTCTAGCATAAAAACATCGTTGCTTGGCGCGCCTTCACCTAACGTAGGTATAACCGTTTTAGGATCGATTTTATGTACCATTTCACCGGTTTCGTTCTCAGTGCCAGGTTTAACATCGTATTCCCAACGACACGCATTAGTGCATGTACCTTGGTTAGGATCGCGTTTATTAATATAGCCTGAGAGTAAACAGCGCCCTGAATAGGCCATACACAGAGCACCATGAACAAATACTTCTAGCTCTGTTTCTGGGCATAAAGAGCGAATTTCACTTATTTCTTCAAGCGATAACTCGCGAGATAAAATTACCCGCTCAATACCCTGTTTTGCCCAAAACAATACACTGGCATAGTTTACTGCATTAGCTTGTACTGAAAGGTGAATGGGCATATCAGGCCATTTTTCACGCACTAACATAATTAAGCCAGGATCGGACATGATCAATGCATCCGGCTTCATAGCAATTACTGGCTCTATATCACGTAAATACGATTTCACTTTCGCATTGTGTGGGGCAATATTAGACACTACATAAAACTTTTTATTTAGCGCATGAGCTTCGTTAATACCTATTTGTAAAGTATCTAAATCAAATTCATTATTGCGAACCCTTAAACTGTAACGAGGTTGGCCGGCATAAACAGCGTCTGCCCCATAGGCAAAGGCATAACGCATGTTTTTTAAGCTACCTGCTGGGCAAAGTAGTTCAGGAATAAACGGGGTTGAAGAAGTAACTGCTGACATGTGCGCTCCATACATCGAACCGAGTTCAAGCCGGTTGCATGAATAGTTAAGGGAAATAAAGCGCGCAAGTATAATGAGTGGTCAAAAGAGAAACTTTGATCGAGATCATCAAAATTTCTCTTCTGTGTTAAAAATGAAGAGAAGCAAATTTAAGTTATTTTTTACTACTTAATTGATTAGAAAATTGGCTAACGGCATCAACAACTTGTTGTGCGCCTTTTTTAATGTCACTCATTACAACACCAGATTCTTTGGAGAGTTCGAGTCCTTGTTGCGCTTTATTTCTACCTTGCTCTATAACAGCAACAGTGGCTTGAGTTAAGTTTTGATTTTGCTGTACAACATCCACAATTTCTTCGGTAGCTTTACTGGTTCTTGAGGCAAGCAAACGGACTTCATCAGCGACTACAGCGAAACCGCGACCCTGCTCACCAGCTCTTGCAGCCTCAATAGCTGCATTAAGTGCTAGTAAGTTGGTTTGGTCAGCAATACTGCTAATGCTTTGCACTATGCTCGCTATCAGTTGCGATTGTTTATCTAACGCTGAAATTTCTTGGGCTGTTTGCTCCATTTGCACCGACAGCTCGTTCATAACCTGTGCGGTTTTTTGTACCACTTCTGCGCCCTTATCCGCGTTATTATCAGTTTCAATTGAAGTGCCATGCGCAATATTCGCCGCTTGTTCTGTGGCCAGTTCTTTTTCTACTTGGTCTGTGATCACAGTAGCAAATTTAACTACTTTATAAAGCTCATTTGCTTCATTAAAAATCGGATTATACGACGCTTCTAACCACACTTCATTACCATGCTTATCAATACGTTTAAATCTGCCGGCAATGAACTCGCCATTTCGCAGGCGCTGCCAAAAGGCTTGGTACTCTTTACTGCTGGCCTCTTGTTCGGTACAAAACATTCCATGGTGCTTACCTGAAACTTCTTGCTTTGAATAACCCATACTTTTTAAGAAGTTGTCATTAACACGCAGAACCATACCCTGAGTATCGAACTCAATAACCGCTGTTGAACGATGCAATGCTTTGATTAAATCTTCGTTTTCTCTCGAGCTTTCAATTATTTGTGTAAGCACAGTGCAATGCAGGGTTAAATACTCAAGCTGACCTTGCTCATTTTTTATCGGGTGTAAAATACAGCGTAACCAATCTCGTTGTCCGTTTTGGTGGGATACTTGAATAGCGCCAGCAAAATGTTCGGCTTTACTTAACGCTTTTTTAAAGGCATGAAAATCAGCGTTATTTCTAGCGTTTTCTGGAATAAAATCTAAAATCTTTTTATTGAGTATTTGGCTATTTGAGTAATTAAATTCCCGTTCAAAGTTTTTATTTTGTCTTAATATTGCACCTTGCTTATCAAGCTCCAATACCAACATCTCACTATCTAAACTTTGCTTAACCTGCTCTCCTACAGAAAGCTTACTTTGTAAATCAGCAATTTGATTTTTTAAAGATTGGTTAAAAAACATATATTTACCTTAATTTTTGCATGTACTCGACCTGCATTTGGATCCATATAAAAGTGTATATTTAACAAAAGTCACACCATTTAGATAAAAAAGTATAGTTCAAGTTTATGAACATATAATAAATGTAAAAACATTGTTTTTAGTTCATAAATACAAGCTAGCAAATTTAAAAAGTTGGAAAAGTAGAATAAATTAGGTTTTTTTAACTAAAACGCGTATAATTCGCGCCCGTTAATATTCAACCTTTTATTTAAATTATTGGAGCACAAAGATGGCTTTAGAGCGTACTTTTTCAATCGTAAAACCTGATGCAGTTGCTAAAAACCACATCGGCGCAATCTACAACCGTTTCGAAACTGCGGGTCTTAAAATCGTTGCAGCTAAAATGGTTCACCTTTCACAAGAGAAAGCTGAAGGTTTCTACGCTGAACACAGCGAACGTCCTTTCTTTGGCGCTTTAGTATCTTTCATGACTTCTGGCCCAGTAATGGTTACCGTTCTTGAAGGCGAAAACGCTGTTCTTAAAAACCGTGAAATCATGGGTGCTACTAACCCTGCTGAAGCACTAGCTGGCACTTTACGTGCAGACTACGCTGATAGCATCGACGAAAATGCGGTTCACGGTTCTGACGCTGTTGAATCTGCTGCTCGCGAAATCGCGTACTTCTTCGCTGACGAAGAACTTTGCCCACGTACTCGTTAATTCGAGTTCACAGCTAACCCTGTGATGCAAAGTATGAAAAGGGCTTTCGAGCCCTTTTTTAGTCATTACGTAAAGTATTAGCCGTTTATTTATGATGTTTTACTTAATGATTATAGTGGATGAATTGTGTACAATTCGTCCTTGTAAATTTTTACCATCACCGCCACCGATTGAGGTTGTTACATGACCGAGCAAAAAAAGATTAACTTATTAGATTTAAACCGAGATGCAATGCGAGAGCTATTTGTATCATTCGGTGAAAAGCCATTCCGTGGCGATCAGGTGATGAAATGGATTTATCATTTTGGCGTAGATAATTTCGACGAAATGAGTAACGTAAACAAAAAGCTAAAAGAAAAGCTTAAAAATGAATGCGAAATTGTTGCACCAGAAATATCAGTTCGCCAACAAGCCAGCGACGGTACCATCAAATACGCACTCGTGTTAGAAGGCGGTCAAGAAGTTGAAGCAGTTTGGATCCCAGAAAAAGATCGCGCCACCTTGTGTGTATCTTCTCAAGTGGGCTGTGCACTAGAATGTACTTTTTGCTCAACGGCTCAACAAGGCTTTAACCGTAACTTAAAAGTGTCTGAAATTATCGGCCAAGTATGGCGAGTAGCCAAAGATATTGGCCTAGATGGCAACAGCGAAAAACGTCCTGTCACTAACGTAGTGATGATGGGTATGGGCGAGCCGTTACTTAACGTTAAAAACGTGGTACCTGCAATGGAATTAATGATGGACGACTGGGGCTTTGGTTTATCTAAACGCCGCGTTACATTAAGCACCTCAGGTGTGGTACCTGCCCTTGATTTATTGAAAGAAAAAATAGACGTAGCACTGGCAATTTCACTGCATGCGCCAGATAACGCCCTGCGTGACATTTTAGTACCGATCAATAAAAAATACCCAATTGAAGAGTTTTTAGCTGCGTGTCGTCGTTACATTGACGGTTCAAAAGCCAACAAAGATGTGACTATTGAATATGTAATGCTTAACGGCGTTAACGATAGTACTGATCAAGCTCATGAACTGGTTAAAACGTTAAAAGGAACACCCTCTAAGGTTAACCTTATTCCATTTAATCCATTCCCAGGTAATGAATATACTCGTTCAAGCAACAGTCGAATTGATCGTTTCTCTAAAGTATTACAAGCTGCGGGTATTACCTGTATTGTTCGTCGTACCCGAGGAGATGACATTGACGCTGCCTGCGGCCAGTTAGCTGGCGATGTTGTAGACCGTACGAAGCGTATGGCGAAAAAGAAAATGCGTGATGACAATGCAATTGCAGTGAATATTCATCAAGCCTAATTTTTGAGTAATCAAGAGCCTTTGTGATATATCGTTTATTTTTAAATAAATGATGCAACACAAAGGCTTTGAGGTAAGATAGAGGTTATGGATATAAATAAAGAGACAAAGTAATGCGATCTTTACTTACGTTAGCACTATCAACACTGTTTATAAGCGGTTGTGTTACCGAAAATAGTTACAACGGCAGCGATAAACCAGTCCTCGAGAATAAAATTAATAACGATGGTGCAGCTCGCACGCGCATAGCATTGGCATTACAGTATTTAAATACAGGCAATAACTCTCAAGCTAAATATAACCTAGAACGTGCCAACGAGTACGCTCCAAACTTACCCGAAGTACACTACTCTTTAGCATACTATTACCAACAAGTTGGCGAGAACGGATTAGCCGACAAAGCCTATCAAAAAGCACTGGCTATCAAGCCAAACGACCCTAACACCTTAAACAACTACGGCACGTTTTTGTGCAGTATTAATGAGTATGATCGCGCCACCGATCAGTTTTTAAAAGCGATTGAAATACCCAGTTATATTCGTGTAGCGCAAAGCTATGAAAATTTGGCCCTGTGCGCTATTGAATTTAACGATTTCACAAACGCCGAGAGCTATTTTCAACAAGCACTAAACCATAGCTCACAACGCGCATCTACATTAATAAGTTTAGCGGCTCTATATTATGCAAAAAGCGACTTGTACAAAGCCAGTAACTTAATAAAACGTTATGACGATACCGCGCAAGTTTCTTCTCGCGCTTTGTTGCTTGGCTATTTGGTTAAACAACGAATGGGGAAAATTGAAGAAGCAGAAAAAATTGCGACAACCTTACTACAAACCTACCCAAGTAGTATGCAAGCTAACGCCATTCGCGATAATCAGTTAAGACGAACAGAATTTGAAGTACTACGTGAAAAATATCGCCAAGCCCAGCTAGATGAATTACAAGAAAGTAGTAATAACAACCAAATTATTGCTGAGCCGAAAATAAAAATTATTCGTAAAAAAAGCCCAGTACCGGCTTTAAATAACAAAGCGTCAGATGAGCAAATAAAAAAAATACGCTAGATAATTACACTCCTTTTAACTGTAAACTAAAATAAAGCACAAAGGGTGATGTGCAAATGCTTGTTTTAGGGGAAAGCAATTTAGCATTTCAGTGTGATACAATGCTAAACTGCTACAAATAAGGTGTATTAAAGGACTTAAAAACACATAAACTTTATCAAAACACGGTATAGTTTTTAAAATATTAAATGTAGTGCCTTTTTATAGTGCGCCTTAGCAACAAGAATTAACGAATACTAAAAAATAAAAACGAAGTCTTACTCTGGTTGTTAAGCCAAAATTTAAACTTTTACTAGTGGATCCAAACTGATACACATTATGAATGAAGATAATACACAACCGCAGAGCGATGAACCCTCTGTAGGTCAAATACTAAAAACACATAGAGAAAATGCAAACATTAGCCTTGCTAATATTGCCTCGTTATTAAAGTTAACTGAATTACAAGTTCAGCATATTGAAAACGATGAATATCATTTACTAGGCGCAAAAACATTTGTTAAAGGCTACATAAAAAATTATTGCCGCACACTAAACATAGATAGCAGCGCTATTTTAGCGATGCTGCCTGCCTTTAGTGCTTCAGATAAGCCTGTAGATATGCAAAGCTTTTCAAGGCGTACAGAAAAAGAAGCGCATGACAGTCGACTAATGACGGTAAGTTACTTAATTTTAGCCATTGTTATTGGCTCATCAGCCGTATGGTGGTGGCAAAATGCAACGCCTATTGATGAACAAACTAATACTATAAAAGCGAGTAACTCATTCATCACTGTGCAACAAGAAAATACAAAACGACTCGCTGATGAGGCCAATGAAGCTGTCGATGAAGCACAATCGAATGATATTGAGCCTGCACCACAAGCAAACCCAGCCGTAATCAATGAACAACAAACAATTCAGGCTGCGCCCCTTAACGATGCACAAAGCCAAAGTGAACCAACAAGCAGTGATTTAAGCACCATTATTATGATGTTTAATGACGAAAGCTGGGTTGAAATCCACGATGCCAACGATGAGAAAATTGCATTTGGTGTAAAAAAAGCAGGCTACGAAATGACCTTAACTGGTGTAGCGCCTTTTTCAGTGGTACTAGGCAAGCACGATGTTGTTCGTATTACCCTAAATGGTGAGCCAGTTGATATTTCGGCTTTTCCTAAAAACCGTTTAGCTAAATTTAAATTACCCTTAGCAGAGTAGTCGCTATGTTTTCAGAATCTCCTATCAAACGCAGAAAATCCACCCGCATTAATGTGGGTAATGTTCCAATTGGTGATGGTGCACCAATTGCTGTGCAGTCAATGACCAACACAGACACAATGGACATTGATGCCACTGTAGCTCAAATTCAAGCGATTCAAGATGCCGGTGCTGACATAGTACGTGTATCTGTTCCTACCATGGATGCAGCTGAAGCATTTAAAAGCATTAAAGAGCAGGTATCGATACCGCTGGTTGCTGATATTCACTTTGACTACCGCATTGCATTAAAAGTAGCAAAGTATGGTGTTGATTGTTTACGTATTAACCCAGGAAACATTGGCAGTGAAGAACGTATTAGAGCCGTTGTTGATTCGGCCCGTGAGCATAACATTCCAATTCGTATTGGCGTAAATGGCGGCTCACTTGAGCGCGACCTACAAGAAAAATACGGCGAGCCAACACCTGAAGCTCTACTTGAATCTGCTATGCGTCATGTAGATATATTACGTCGCTTAGACTTTGACCAATTTAAAATTTCAGTGAAAGCATCAGACGTATTTTTAGCGGTTGGCGCGTATCGTCTACTTGCAAAAGAAATCGACCAGCCACTGCATTTAGGCATTACTGAAGCAGGCGGCATGCGCTCTGGCTCAGTTAAATCGGCCGTCGGTTTAGGCATGTTATTAGCTGAAGGTATTGGTGACACGCTGCGTGTATCACTAGCGGCAGACCCAGTTCAAGAAATAAAAGTAGGCTTTGATATATTAAAATCATTGCGTATTCGCTCTCGCGGCATTAATTTTATTGCTTGCCCTAGCTGTTCGCGCCAAGAGTTTGATGTAGTAAGCACCATGAATCAACTTGAAGAGCGCTTAGAAGATATTATTGAGCCAGTTTCAGTGTCAGTCATTGGCTGTGTGGTTAACGGACCAGGCGAAGCATTAGTGAGTGATATTGGCCTTGCCGGCGCAAACCGTCGCTCAGGTTTATACATTAATGGCGAACGCCAAAAAGCCCGTATTGATAACAATAATATTGTTGATCAACTTGAAGGCTATGTACGCGATTTCATTGAACAGAAGCAACAGCAAACTCCAATTGACATAAAAATCGTAGAGTGATGTGTTGTTACAACACTATGTATTCAAATGACCTTTTTTAGTCGCAGCATTCACAACGTAGTATAAATTACGTACGCCCCGCTGCGCTCGCAATTACCTTATAGTTAGGGTTATAATGCAGGGTCGATTTTTTAGTTTTACGTGGTTGCAGCCCAGAGCTGCACATAAACAGATTTAGGATTTATCAGTGGCAAAACAAATTCAGGCAGTTCGCGGTATGAACGATTGCCTGCCAGGCGATACGCAAGTTTGGCAGAAAGTAGAACACATTTTACGCGAGACCGTATCATCGTTTGGTTATCAAGAAATTCGTTTTCCAATTGTAGAATCAACCGACCTATTTAAACGCTCTATTGGTGAAGTAACCGATATAGTAGAAAAAGAAATGTACACCTTTGCCGATCGTAACGGCGACAATTTAACTCTGCGCCCAGAAGGGACTGCAGTGTGTGTCCGTGCAGGTAACGAAAATGGCCTGTTATACAATCAAGAACAACGCCTTTGGTACATGGGCCCTATGTTTCGCCATGAACGCCCACAAAAAGGTCGCTACCGTCAATTTCATCAGTTTGGTTTAGAGACTTTTGGTATTGCCAGCGCCGATATTGACGCCGAAGTTATTTTACTCACGGCGCAACTTTGGGAAGCATTTGGCATTACTGACCATGTGCGTTTAGAACTTAATTCATTAGGTTCAAACGAAGCACGTGCAGAGTACCGCGATGCCTTAATCGCCTTTTTAGAACAACATACCGATGTACTAGATGAAGATTCTAAGCGTCGTATGTACTCTAACCCACTGCGCGTTTTGGATACTAAAAATCCAGATATTCAGGCAATCTTAGTCGATGCACCAAAGCTATCTGAACATTTAGATGCTGAATCAAAAGAACATTTTGAAAATTTATGTGAACGATTAGATGCCGCAGGCGTCAAATACACGGTTAATGAAAAGCTGGTACGTGGCTTAGATTATTACAACCGCACTGTATTTGAATGGGTAACCGACAGCTTAGGTGCACAAGGTACTGTATGTGCTGGTGGTCGTTATGATGGCTTAGTAGAGCAATTAGGCGGTAAATCAACCCCTGCGGTAGGTTTCGCGATGGGTTTAGAGCGCTTGGTTTTACTACTTCAAGCACTTGAATGTGTAGGTGACATACGCCGTAGTGCTGATGTATATTTAGCAGCTATGGGCGACAAAGCCAGTATTCAAGCGCCTATAATTGCATCTACCTTACGTCGTGATGTACCTGGATTACGGGTTATGGTGCACGCTGGCGCTGGTAACTTTAAAAAACAACTCAAACGTGCTGATAAAAGCGATGCGCTCGTCGCAATTATTATCGGTGAAGATGAATTAGAGCAAGGCGTTGTGACTATTAAATACTTACGTGAGCGTAAGGAACAAGTCACACTAGAACTAGAACAAGCTAAAACGTTACTTGCAGAACTAATTAATAGCTAAATTATATAAAGCGTAAGTAGTGAAGCGCTTTAACAGAGGTAAGCATGGAAATTTATTCAACAGAAGAACAACAAGCAGAAGCAATTAAACGCTTTTTTCGTGAAAACGGCCTTTCACTAGCGTTAGGCGTTATTGTTGGTTTAGGTGGTTTATATGGCTGGAAAGCATACAACCAAAATCAAATAACGACTGCAGAGCAAGCATCTGATGCATACACTAAGCTTGTTGAAAGCGACAGCGTATTAGCATCTGCTGATGCATTTATCACTGAAAACAAAGACACTCAGTACGCAACTCTAGCGGCATTTGTTGCTGCAAAAGAAGCAGTAGATGCCCAAAACTTAGATGTAGCAAATGAAAAGTTAAGCTGGATCGTAACTAACGTTGATAACGCAGAGCTTAAAGCCATTGCAACAACACGTTTAGCGCGTGTGCAAATTGCTCAGCAGCAATACGATGATGCATTAAGTACGTTAAATGCTCCTCTTCCTGAAGCATTTAACGCAAATGTGGCTGAATTAAAAGGTGACATTTACACTCAGCAAGGCAATAAAGAACAAGCACGCGTAGCCTACCAAGCTGCTGTTGATGCCGGCGGATTAACGAGTAATCCTCTTTTACAAATTAAGTTAGATGACCTAGCAGTAACTAGCCCAGCGGCATAAGGTTTTAGGCATGAGAAAAATAACAACAGCAACGCTTGCCCTATGTATGGCAACCCTAATGGGGTGTTCTTCAAGTGATGACGAAGAAGAACTGGTGCTTCCAGAAATAGCCAATCAGTTTGAAACTGATGTGGTATGGCAAGAATCTATTGGTAACGGTGTAGAGCATTACTTTTCACGCCTATCACCTGCTGTTTATAAAGAGACAGTGTATGTTGCTAGCCGTGAAGGCCAAGTAGAAGCCTTATCACTTGCCAATGGCGATACCCAATGGGAAACCGACGTTCGCCAAGATTTATCGTTTTGGCCTTGGAGCGATAACGATAGTGCAAAATTATCAGGCGGAATATTACAAGCTTATGGTAAAATCTATTTAGGCTCTGAACATGGTTATGTAATTGCACTTGACCGTGAGACTGGTAAAGAAGTTTGGCGTAAAAAAGTACCTGGCGAATCACTCTCTAAACCCGCTGCAGGCGATGGCTTAATCTTTGTCAATTTAGCCTCAGGTAAGTTACTTGCGCTTCACCCAGATACTGGTGAAGAACGCTGGAGCTTTGAGCAAGAAGTGCCACCGCTAACTTTACGCGGTCAAAGCTCACCTACTGTGGCTAACGGTGGTGTGTTACTAGGCTTAGAAACTGGTAAGTTAAGTGTTTTAATTTCTGAGAGTGGCTACTCGGCATGGAGTGCAGAAATTGCAGTGCCAAAAGGCGCATCAGAGTTTGAACGTTTAGTTGATGTAGACACGCAGCCAATCATTAGCGGTCCATTTGCTTATGCTATTGCTTACAATGGTAACTTATCAGCAGTAGATATTCGTTCAGGTAATGTTGTATGGAAACGTGAATACAGCAGCTACCGTGAAATTAGCATGGATTTGCAAACAATTTACGTTGTTGATAGTAACGGCGTTGTTTATGCACTTGATAAAGATTCGGGCATTGAACGTTGGAGCCAACCCGCTCTACGTGGCTGGTACTTAACAGGCCCAGCGGTTGCCGGTAATTATTTAGCGTTAGGTGACCAAGAAGGCAATTTGCATTGGTTAAATAAAGACACTGGCGAGCTAGTATCTCGTGAAGACTTTGACAGATCAGGTTTTTTTGTTGAGCCTGTTGTCGCTGACGATAAATTGATTTTATACACCCGCGATGGTGAAGTTAGCGCGGTAAAAATACCGAACTAACTGTCTACTATTAGTGTAAGGCACTAATAGTTAATTATTTTTTGTAAGGCTTCGCACTGCGAAGCCTTTTGTTGTTTTTTAAAGAGGTAGTTTATGCTTCCCGTGATCGCTCTTGTAGGGCGACCCAATGTGGGCAAATCCACATTATTTAACCGTTTAACACGTACTCGTGATGCACTCGTTGCCGACTTTCCTGGCTTAACGCGTGATAGAAAATATGGCCAAGCAAATTACGATGGCTTTGAATTTATCGTGGTAGATACGGGCGGTATTGATGGCTCAGAAGAAGGTATCGAAACCGAAATGGCTGATCAGTCATTACTAGCCATTGAAGAAGCGGATATTGTTTTATTTTTAGTTGATGCTCGCGTAGGTATGACAGTGGCTGATCAAGCTATTGCTAATCACTTACGTAAGCAAGAGAAGAAATGTTTTGTTGTTGCCAATAAAACAGACGGCATTGATGCCGACTCAAACTGTGCTGAGTTTTATCAACTTTCACTTGGTGAAGTTCATCATATCGCTGCCGCACATGGCCGTGGTATTACTTTACTGCTTGAGCAAACTCTTCAGCCTGTTATTGCTGAACTTGCTGCTCTTGATGAAGATGTAGCCGATGACGATGAAGAACTTATCGACTTATATCAAGAAGGTGAAGAAGATGACACCGATCACCAAGCGTTTGCCGATAAGCCGGTAAAGCTGGCAATTATTGGTCGTCCAAATGTTGGTAAGTCAACCCTTACTAACCGCATACTAGGTGAAGACCGGGTTATTGTATACGATATGCCAGGTACAACCCGTGACTCAATTTACATTCCGATGACCCGTAACGACAAAGAATATATTCTTATCGATACCGCCGGTGTGCGTAAACGTAAAAAAGTAAGTGACGTGGTTGAGAAATTCTCAGTCATTAAAACATTACAAGCAATCGAAGATTGTAACGTCGTGTTACTAGTGGTTGATGCCCGCGATGGTATCTCTGATCAAGACTTAAGCCTGTTAGGTTTTGCCCTTAACTCAGGACGCTCATTGGTTATTGCCGTGAACAAGTGGGATGGCCTAGATAACTACGTTAAAGACCGTATTAAGACTGAGCTTGATCGTCGTTTAGGCTTTATTGATTTTGCCCGCCTACACTTTATCTCTGCTCTGCATGGTACCGGTGTTGGCCATTTATTTGAATCAGTTGACGAAGCATATGAGTCGGCAACTAAGCGAATTAGTACTGCTATGCTACGTCGTATTATGGACATGGCACAGGCCGACCACCAGCCGCCACTTGTTCGTGGACGTCGTGTTAAGCTTAAGTATGCGCATGCTGGGGGCTACAACCCGCCACGTATTGTTATTCATGGTAACCAAGTACATGACCTACCTGATAGCTACAAACGCTACTTAATGAACTACTACCGTAAAGCACTTAAAATTATGGGTACGCCAATCAAAATTGAATTTAGAGAAGGCGATAACCCATTTGCAGGGCGTACTAATAAAGTAACCCTGTCGCAAAAACGTAAAATTCGCGCGTTTAGTAAAGAAAACCGCAATAAATCATAACAGCTTTAATTGAGTCAGTTTCATAAAATGGCGTACTTTATAGTACGCCATTTTTTTATGATTCAAAATTAAGTCATGTTAATTACGCTAATTCGCTTAATTACGTGAGCTATTTTGAGGTAATAAAACCATCTCGATAACATGGCACGATTTTCTTATTTAAGCTGAACTTTGGTTGAGATAGGTTTATTATCCACAGTTCAGGTTATTTAATTTTTCTCGGCATTTGCTCCTGCATCCATACCGTCGCAGATAAAAACTCTTAATGCGGTTAGCATCTGATTTTATCCAGTAAATTAATTAAGTATTATTACAGACAAGTACGCTTATAATCCTTCATATTCAGCTTCCCTTGGTTTTAAAATTTGCTTTCTACATTTAACCATACTCCAACAATCCGTTTCAGGTACGCCGTAATACCAGGCTCTAAAAATCGGTTGATACTTTTCAATCACCCGTTGCTGCATACTTTGTGAGAAATGAGGTAAGTAAAAAGTTTTGATCACCGTAATGTGCCTTTTAATCATATCTCCTAAATTAAAACGCGCTTGGCGATACCGAATGTCTGCTTTTTTATATTCCCTGCTATCAGGTGTAAAGTTTTGCATGTCTTGCTTAGGGCCAGTCGCCCAGCCAGCTACTTTTTCCATTTGTTCAGTAAACGGCTTAACGGTAAACGTGACATGAATAGGGTCATCAGCATCGGTGGGCGCAAAGCCTCGCGGAAATCCGCGGTGGTGATAATTAGGATGAGTAACAGTAAACTCAATCGATGCATAGGCGTTGGGCTGTAATAAATCCAAACGCTCCCGTGGGAAGGTAATTGGCTCATTAGCATAGGCCGTTTTAAAATATTTATAACCAAAGTCAATACCACAACTACTATGACCACACGACTCTGAATAGGCCGACTTTATCAAAAAAGGGAATTCTGGCACTGAGCCATCCTCTGTTTCAATCGTCACAACAATGGGCCCACGATAACCATGCGCTTTATCGAATACCGTAGTGCAACTTGTTGTCAAAACACACGCCAGTAGCACACAGTAAAATTGCAGTGCAGTTTTACGCTTATAGTCCTTCATACTCAGCCTTCCTTGGTTTTAAAATTTGCTTTCTACAGTCAACCATATCCCAACAATCCGTTTCAGGTACGCCGTAGTACCAGGCTCGAAAAATCGGTTGATACTTTTCAATCACCCGTTGTTGCATACGTTTTGAAAAATGGGGTAAGTACATAGTTTTGATCACCGTAATGTGCCTTTTAATCGTCTTTCCTAAATTAAAGCGCTCTTGCCAAAGCTGCATTTTTCCATTGAAATGCTCATTACTATCTGGTGCCGCGTTCTGCATCATCACTTTGCCTTGCTCGGCCCACCCAGCTACTTTATTCATTTGTTCAGCAAACGGCTTAACGGTAAACGTGATATGTATGGGATCATCAGCATCGGTGGGCGCAAAGCCTCGCGTAAATACATTGTAATGATAATTAGGATGGGTAACCTTAAAAAGAATTGTTGCATAGGCATTGGGTTGTAATAAATCCACACGATCCCGTGGGAAGGTAATTGGCTTATTAGCATAGGCAGTTTTAAAGTATCTATAACCTGAGTCTATGCCACAACTACTATGACCACATGACTCTGTATACACGGACTCTATCAAAAAAGGATACTCTGGCACTGAGCCATCTTCTGTTTCAATCGTCACAACAATGGGCCCACGATAACCATGCGCTTTATCGAATACCGTAGTGCAACTTGTTGTCAAAACACACGCCAGTAGCACACAGTAAAATTGCAGTGCGGTTTTACGCTTATAATCCTTCATATTCAGCCTTCCTTGGTTTTAAAATTTGTTCTTGCAAGTCATACTTTAATTGGCAACACTTGCGAATTAAAAATTAACGTAGCGAACGAGACTAATTTATTACTCAAAGTTGAGTACTGCCAATTGCACCAGCCGTTCAACTGTGGTGCCTTGAAGGTTTTTAGGCGCTTTAGGATAATATTTCGATTTTGGCGTTTTAATAGTTATAAACCCATGATTGGTGGCCATTTCGTGGGCTAGCAGTTTTCGTTCTTTGGGTGTTAAATGGTTTTCATGTATTTTGCTTAATTCGCCACTATCAAGCCATATTCCCGCACAGCTTGGGCATTCATCTATTTCAACTGCTTTTAGCGGTGAAAAATACCTGCGCATCATCACTATGCTTGGGCATTTAGGGCAATTCACTCGCATTGCGACTTCACTCTCACCTTCGGCATAATTACTTAAATACTTAAATACTTAAGTAAAACCTGACCATGTTTTAACTCTGGCGAGCTAAATTTAAAAATTTGGCTGTTATCGAAAAAAACGCCTCCTAACGACGATGTATAAACAGTGATACCGTCAACTAATATAGACTCCAATGGTGTATTCGTGCGAGGGCACAACATTTTCAAAATCCTTTTTATTTTAATACGTAAAGTTAAATAGTTATTCTAATGCTTTGTGTATCAGGCCAATTAATGGTGGTAGCAATGTAGTATGACCTGCCAATACAAACTCATGTGTATTATCTGACATTTTTTGTCACGTGTGGCGAATAATCCCAATCCATTTTTCTTCATCATAATCAGGTTTTGAACCTGCAAGGCTAAGCATGAAATGCTCAATAAATATATGGGTGTTGGCTATTCACCTGTTCGATTAGCGAAATTGCGATATTAAACATGGCTACTAAAGTATGTTTTGCTTTTTTCATTTTAAACACCAGTAAAACAATAAGCTAGGCTGTTGTTAAAAACCAACGCATTAATTGAGTGAACTTGTTATTATCATAAGATCAGCGCGCATAAGTAATAATTAAAATTTTAAAAAGTGAAATTCAACATGCTAAAAAAAACAATCTTAGCTATTGCCTTAGCAGCCACCTCGCTGCCAAGCTTAGCCGACAGTAACAGCGACTTAACAACCATTATTGATAACCATTGGCAAAACGCCAAAGCAGAAAAAATATTTTTTAGAACCGATCCAGACGGTTGGAAACCAAACGGCACATTGCCAAATTGGAGTGAGCAAGCCATTGCTAAGCGCCAAGCTTATAACAACAGCGTATTAAAAAGCTTAGCCAGCATTGACCCAAAAACACTCAATAGCGAGCAGCTAATGAACTACCGCTTATTTAAATATGAGCGAGAAACAGAGCAGCAAAGCTACCTTTATCAAGATAAGTATTTTCCGGTTAATTTTTTAAGTGGCTGGCATACTTACTTTGCAGAAGCGCCAGCTAACATGGCCTTTTTAACTGCCGAGGATTACGATGCATTTTTAGTTAGCCTTAGTGACTACCCTCGTTTTAATCAGCAAAACATTAATTTAATGAAACAAGGCATTCAAACCGGTTTTACACATTACTGCGAAACGTTTAAAAATTATGGCCAAAGCATTAACGCTCATATAGTTAAACAACCTGAGAATAGCGCCTTATATGAGCCATTTACCCGCATCCCTAATACATTTAACGCAGCGCAAAAAGAAACTTACCAAAATAAAGCTAAAACAATAATTGCCTCAAAAGTTGTGCCTGCTTACGAGCACTTTTACGACTTTTTTGAAAACGAATATATGCCGCACTGTAGATCGCAGCCGGGTATTGCAAGTATTAAAGGTGGCCTTGATTATTACAAGTACACGGTTAATTACTACACCACCACTAACGCTACACCTAAACAAATTCATGAACTTGGTCTAAAAGAAGTGGCGCGCATTAAAGCACAAATGCAAGCCATTATTGATAACGTTGGTTTTGAAGGCAGCTACAGCGACTTTTTAAAATTTTTAGCAACCGATGAGCAATTTTACGCAAAAGACGCCCAAGATTTATTAGAAAAAACCGCTTTTATAACGCAAAAAATGTATGGCAAACTCCCCACTTACTTTGGCCATTTACCGCGTAACACCTTTACTATAAAAGGCTCAGCGAGTCGTGGTGCGTTTTATATGCCACCGCCAGATAACCGCTCACCTGGCACTTACTTTTTAGCCTCAACACCTAAATTGCAGCCTTTATATAATTTAGAAGCACTTAGCCTGCACGAAGCTATTCCTGGGCATCATTTACAAAACGCCATTGCAATGGAGTTAGACGTTCCTGAATTTAGACGCACACTGAGTCACTCAGCATTTGGCGAGGGCTGGGCACTTTATACAGAGCGTTTAGGTAAAGAAGCGGGCTTTTACCAAAGTCCATACAGTGACTTTGGTCGTTTAGGCTACGAAATGTGGCGCGCAGTGCGCTTAGTGGTTGATACCGGCATTCATGCCTTTGGCTGGAGCCGCCAAAAGGCGATTGATTATTTGGCTGATCATACCGCCTTGCCACAAAGCGCCGTGGAAGATCAAATAGACCGCTATATTTCATGGCCAGGCCAAGCGCTTTCATACAAAATGGGCGAAATTAAAATACGCGAACTGCGTGCAAAAGCCGAAAAAGAACTAGGCGCACAATTTGATATACGCAGCTTTCACGACACCGTTATTGGTCAAGGTTCACTTCCTATGGCGGTACTTGAAGATGTAATTAACGACTGGATAGCACAGCAAAAATTAGCTATCTAAGATACAACGGAAACGAGTAAGAGGCGGTATTGTTATCGCCTCTTTTTAAAGCTCTATTAAACACCTCAAAACTAATCCCTGCTCGCTTTTGCTTCGTAAAATAAATGATTTTAAAAACCAGAGCATAAGTATGAAAAAACGTATTCTGTATTGGCTGCAAAATGATTTGCGCATTGACGACAACCCCATACTCAATGATTTATCACAACAACAATGTAAGTTGGACCTGGTCTTTGTGATTAACCCTGCTTGGTTTAAAAGCAATAACTATCAACAAAAACCCTATGGTGTCCACAAACAACGCTTTTTAATGCAAAGCCTTTATCAGCTTCAGGAGTTTGTTTTAGAGCTTGGCCAAACTTTACATATTTTAGAAGGCGATCCGGTAAAGGTATTAACACAGCGTATTAATGAGCTTAGCATTGACGAAGTTGTATATAGCCAGCAAATAGGTGTATATGAACAGCGCCAAATTAGTGCTCTTAAGTCAAAATGCACGACTGTGGTATTTAAATCTGTGATGCAAGATACTTTATATCAACAACAGCAACTGCCCTTTGAACTAGCTAATTTACCAACCGGCTTTACACCTTTTAGAAAAAAGATCGAAGCGGCAGAAATTAGTTTAACCACACATACATTTTCAGCAGCAAGATTGCCTCCACCTATTATACTTTGCGCAAAACAACCGATAGAAAAGCCAGCAACAGGGAATACACAATTACTTGGTGGGCATCAGGCTGCGCTTGAGCACTGCCTCAACTATTTTTCATCCCCACTACCGAGTAGCTATAAAATCACTCGTAATGAGCTGGATGGCTTTGATAACTCTACAAAATTTAGTAGCTGGCTGGCTTTTGGCTGTATTAGTGCCAAGCAAATTTTTTGTGCAGTAGATGCTTATGAAGCGCAGTATGGAGCGAACGAGTCAACTTACTGGATCAAGTTTGAATTGCTCTGGCGTGAGTATTTCAAGTGGCATGCAATTAATGTTAAGCATCAGTTATTTACCTTTAAAGGTAAGAAACAAAGCTCGCCACTTACCACGTTTAGCCCGAATCGTTTTGCTAAATGGTGCCAAGGCAGTACACCTTACCCGTTAGTTAATGCCATTATGAAAGAGCTAAATGCAACAGGCTTTATTAGCAATCGCTCAAGACAAATCGTTGCTAGTTGTTTAGTAAACGAACTACAACTAGACTGGCGCTATGGTGCGGCTTACTTTGAGCAACAGTTAATCGATTACGATGTGGCGTCGAATTGGGGTAATTGGCAATATATTGCTGGAGTTGGGGTCGATCCGCGCGGCGGACGTCACTTTAATTTGCAAAAACAAACCCAGCAATATGATCCGCACGGTGAATACATTGCTAAGTGGCAAGGAAATGAGCACTGCGATACACAATTAGATGACTTAGACGCCGCTGATTGGCCAGTGTAATAACATAACCTCAAACATAATACTGGCTAGCTGACTCTCGTTATAAGCCCAAGGTTAAATCTTGGGCGAGAGTGCCGCTGGGTTTTTCTACTACGCGGTTAACTTCAACCCCGTTATGCTTAATAATAAAAGTGGGGGTATATTGTAAGTCATGCGCCAGGGCAATACCTGCCTCATCACGTTTGTCATAACCGACTGTAACAAAGGTTATTTTCGAAAGTTTAACCTTAGACTCATCGAGTAACTTTATTAATCGGGGGACTTCACGGGCACTGTCATGACACCACGTACCTAAAAGCACTAGCACCTCTTTACCTGCTAATTTTTGCATCAATACAACGTCTTGCGGTGTGGGCGAAAATGTTTGGTATTGCTTAGCAAATTTATCGTGCTCGCTTAATAAACGCTTAGCAGTCATAGCGTCCGAGTGTGGTTTGAGCGTTGCATTCACTGCCAGTGGTAAACTCAACATTAAAAGTAAAATTAATTGTTTAAACATATCTTATACTTAAATAGTGTTTTAGTTACTATACCCACAATCGAGCTTAAGTAAATAAAAGTTACTTGCTTTTATCCATAAAATCATCCACTTGTGATAAAACGGCTAAGTACTCACGTTTGGCTTCTTTGTTTTGTTCTAATTTATCTAAGTCACCGATTAACGTTACTAATTGCGTATGTGAATAACTCGACGTTGTTTTAAACTCGTTCGACGCCCCCACACCACTGAGTCGTTTTCTTTCATCCATACTATGACTATCTTCATTTTTCTCGAGCCAAATATCATTAATAAGACGAATATTACTCTCACTGGTGGTGGTTTCTTTCAATTCTTTTTTTAGCTTGTATTGAGATATTTCGGGATTAAACTGATAAACTTTTTTATCTACATCCACCTCATGAGCCTGATCAAGGGCAACCAATTCGTTATTTTTTACAGCGGTACCAATAGTGTAATTTTCTTGTTTATCATAATAATCAGGAGGGATGTCAGAGCGGTTACCTTCTTCATAATTAAAACGCGTGCTCGCCGTTTTATCTTGAGTAACCCCAGTTAACCCTGCTGATTTTTTGTGTTCTGTATTTTGACTCAGCTTTGTGGTGCTTGTTGCTATGTAATCCCCCTGATCCATTGCAAAAGAGAATTTTGCATCAAAATCAGCTAACTTAGAAATACCATCGCCTAAGGAATTTTTATTACTACTTCCTAGTCCTTGGTAGCGTGGATCTTTGGTGATCATGTTGTCAACTAAATTAGCGACAAGCTCGCGTCCATTAGTAAACTGCTTTGTAGCAACCGACTCAATTTCACTGTAGCGCTCAGCGGCTGATGACATACTACTAAACGCACTTTTAAATACAGCCAACCCTTGTTTCATTACTTCATCACTTTTTTGGCCAAACGCCGAACGTGTACTTTTCTCAGAGCTATTGAGCTGGCTATCTTCTAAGCTTTTATCGAGCGCTTTTATGTATTGTTGCATTTGGCTTTTGTCTTGAGCGCCAATGGTTGACATATCAAGCGAAAAATCAATATTGTTTTGTCCGTTTACCGATTCAAACTCCAGTATTTGCTGCTCAGAATCCTCATCAAGGGTATAACTTAAATTAAGCTCATTATCTATTCCAAGGAGCGCTCCATCAGCATCACCAGTATTTCCCTCTGACGTTGAAAAGTACAAATCAAAACCCGAAAGTTCTTTGTTATCAAAATTGCTTAGAAAGCTTAAATCTAAATCAGCTTGGTTTGCGGGTACGTAACGGCTGTAAGCGCTTTGTTTAGCCTTAAAAAATTCATCCGCCATTTCACCAACACCAGAAAGTACTTGCGTTAATGCTTGGTGTTCAGTCTCAGATAAGTCGCCATCTACTTCATAACTTATGCTAAATTCGTCAGTGGTTTCGCCTGTTTCCTCATCATAACCTTGCGCAGAATGAAAGGCGATATTGATAACATCACCTTCTTTGGTTTTTACCGAAAGCTCAAACCCATAGTTATCATCGTCTTCAAATCGCTCGCGATTAAAGCTTTCCATGAAAGGATTAAGTGAGCGCTCAACACGCTGTTGGCTAGATGCTAAAAATGTTTTTTGATTAAATCCCAGTTGCCCCAAGTTTGATAAAATATCGCTAGTGTTGGCATAAGCACCTTGGATATTTTTTACCGAAGAATTTAAGCGCTCAATTAACTGATCGCTACGTTCGTTTTTTAATAAGCCCTCTTGCTGAGAGCTTATTACCGTACGTAGTGCAACCTCTTCACTAGAGAGCTTATAATTTGAGCCACTGGGTGCGCTGGAAATCGTGAGTAACGAGGATAATTGCTGATTAAGTATTTCATCGACTTGTTGGTCACTAAACTGACTAAGCATTTCATCAGTGATTGTTGCCGAACTTGGCGCTAAGTGAGCACGCGATTGCAAACCTGTGGGCATACTGGTTTGGTTTGAATTATTGACCGATTGGGCAAGCAACGCATTTAAGTTAGCATAATTGCCTTGTAGTTTATTAACCATGATTATCCTTAATCTGCAGTACAATATAAATACGGTATCGGCCAACGAATTAAAAGCTTTAATTATTTTTTTATTATTTAAAAATAAAGTATTTACGCAAAAAACATACTTTAAAAGTAATTAGCAGGTTTTGGCAAGCAGCGACTTTAATATGTCTGGTACAAACTTGCGCTGCGCGGTAATGGCATAGAAGTGCTCAAACGCATCGGGTAAACGCTGATATTCAACTAGTAGGCCTTGTTCTATTTCATCCTTTACTACAACTGATGGCAATACCGATAACGCACCACTATCACGGGCAAGTAATCGCAGCATAGCCATATCATCAGCCTCTGCTTTTATTTTTGGCTGATACTGCCAACGAGCACACAAAGCATTAAATGAGTCTCTAATAGCAGAAGTTTTAGCGGGTAACACCCACTGTGCATCCGTGTAACCTGTTGGAAATTGGCCACGTATTTTTTTATCAGCTGGACCCACTATAGCTAATGGCTGACGAGATACCAACTGACTTTGCCAAAGCTGATCGTAGTGCTCAAGCCCGATGGGTTTATTAGTTAAAACTAAATCCAGTTCGTGTTCTGCCAAGCCATTTAACAGCCCATCCATACGCCCTGCAGTCAGCGAAAAGCGTACTTCGTCATTGCTCATTAAGGGATTAATAAACTCTTCGATAAAGTTACGAGAGAGCGTATTGAGCACTCCGATTGATAAATGCTGGGTTTGCGAAATCACCCCTTTATGAATAAAAGAAGACAGTTCTTCCCCTTTGGTGAATATATCGTTGGCGTACATTTGCACCCGCTTTCCCATATCGGTTAATGCGAGTGTGCGGCCTTTACGTTCAAATAACTCAATATTAATGGTGTGTTCTAATTGTTTTATTTGCGTAGAGAGCGCTGACTGCGACAAATGCAGCTCTTTCGCCGCTTGGGTTAAGTTACCAATGCGAGCAACCGACCAAAAATAATATAAATGATGATAATTTAAACGGCTCATTATTGTTCTCTTTTATAGAACGTTTACATACATTATATCTATTTTTATTTAGTTATCTAGTTTGCCATACTTTGCTCACTAAATAAGGAGCACTTAATGAGTGAGTATATTATTTCGTTGTTAATGCTAATAATGCCTTTAAGCACATTTATAGCAGCCTGGTTAATTGGCCAACGATCGCGCGCTTCAAATGGTCATGTACTGTTTAAAGTAATGATGTTTAATAGCCTTGCATTTATAACAGCTATTACGCTTCATCAAATTTATGCTTTTGATTTACTCAGTTTCTTATCGCTGACCATGACCCGAATTATTATGCTGGGGCTTATATTATTTATCACGCTGATATTGATTCGCTTTTGTAGGCACTATATGCAAGGTGAGCCACGCGTAAACTACTTTTGGCGATGGCTATTACTAACCATCACAGCCGTATTAGTTGTGGTTATGAGCAACCACTTAGCGCTATTTTGGCTAGGTTGGGTGGCGATAAGTTTAGCACTGCATAAACTTTTAATGTTTTACCCTGAGCGCCCACGAGCGGTGCTTGCCGCCCATAAAAAATTTATTGTGGCACGTGTTGCCGAATCCTTATTACTAATTGCATTTGGTATTTTGTGGTTCACTCACAATAGCCTGTACATAAGTGATATAACCGCCTTTTATCACACCACCACACAACCACTGTCTTTTGCAGAGCAAGTTGCCGCTTTTTTAATTGCCTGTGCAGCCTTAATAAAATGTGCTCAACTTCCAATACACGGTTGGCTAATTAAAGTGGTTGAAGTACCGACACCGGTGAGCGCGTTATTACATGCGGGAGTCATTAATTTAGGTGGCTTTTTATTAATTTTATTTGCTCCTTTGTTTATTCAAGCTAGCGCAGCCCAATGGTTAATTTTAATTGTTGCAGGTTTAACTACGGTGATCAGCGCATTAATAATGACCACTCGAATAAGCGTTAAAGTTCGGCTTGCCTGGTCTACCAGTGCGCAAATGGGGTTAATGCTGGTAGAGTGTGCGCTGGGGTTATTTGAGCTGGCTTTACTTCACCTTGTTACCCACTCAACTTATAAAGCTTTCGCATTTTTAAACTCAGGTAACGGCGTAAATGAAGATCTGATCCGTCGCCATATGCCAAAACAATCACCAGTATGCTTTGACTGGTTAGCCGGTGCGCTTATTTCAATAATAATCGTTGGTGCAGCATGGTTTATCAGCTCTTATCAGGGAGCGGTAAGTATTTGGTTGCTTTTAGCATCAGCGTTAACCATTTTGCTTGCAAATCAGCATGGTACAGCTACGGCTAAAACACGCAGTAAAAAACTGTTAATTGCACTATTAGTGGTCTTTAGCTATGTAGCGGCTAAAAATATCTTTGCGTTTGCACTTCCCCTTGAGCAGTGGCGCGAACCTGCATTTAGCCTGGCCGACAGTTGGGTAATAGCCCTTATTTTAACCCTAATGATAGCAAGCTACTGTTTGCGCTATCAATCTTGGCGCCCTCAGGTTAAATCACTGTCTACTTTATTATTTGCAGGCTTGTATTTAGATGAGTGGTTTACACGATTAACACTAAAAATATGGCCGATAAATTTGCCTAATAATGGCCACACTGATTTAAAAAATCATGCCGTTGGGATCACTATTGAGGAATCAAAATGAGCACTCTAACGCCTTCAGATAATAGAGCACTCTCGCTAAGCGACAGTCAAAAGAGCCTACTTGATAAAGTATGCGGTTACATAGCACCAAACTGGCCGTTAGATCAGATGATTGCAGTTAACCCATTTTGGGAAATGCGCCATATGCCAATTGAAGATGTAAGCGCACGACTGGATACCTTATGTAATGCCAACATGCTAATGCCTAAAGATTTTTATCTGCAAAAATATAACACCAGCATGATTACCGACAAACACTTAGCCGATGCCGCAACGCTACTTAATAGTGACTTTAATAAAGAGCAACTATTACAAGCGCTTAAGATTGATGTGCCATTAGTAGACTGGCACAACATTGCTGATTTACTCGACCAGCAACGTAATAAGCATAAAATGGCTTGGCATGATGAAATTACTCATCAGTTAAGTCAGTTTTGTGCTGCGCATTATCAACAACTCGGTCCCATGCTGCATCGTAATGATACTCAAGCCCCATCTGAATTATATCGCCATTGGCTAACTGTTATTCAAGCGGATAAAGGCATTAGCATTGTTATGGATGAACGGCATTTAAATGGCTATTTTAAGCGATTACCCACATCCGCAGATGAACTGATTGCACTGACCCTTAAAACGCTTAACATAGATAATGATTCGTTAGAGTTATACGCTCACTCATTGCTTTTAGATATTAACGGTTGGGCATCTTGGCTTGCGTATCTGCGATTTCAAGGTCAGCTTTACGACACGCCAACAAATGAGATGAAGCAACTTCTGGCCATGCGCATGGCATGGGACTTAGTGATTTGGCAGTACCTAGCCAATCACGATAGTGCTACATTTAAACAACTACAAAGTCAGTGGCAACAAGAAAAAGCGCTTGTCGTTGAGCGCTTACATGCACATAAACTAGCACAAAAACCATTATGGGTGTGGGCAAAAGCGCTAGAACTAAGTTTTCAATATCCACTTAATGATGCGCTGCAAACCGCGACTAAAGCCCCCGTGAAAAACGCTCAATTACAAGCGGTGTTTTGTATTGATGTTCGCTCGGAAGTGATTCGCCGTGCGCTAGAGTCTCAAAGTCAACATATTGAAACTTTTGGCTTTGCTGGTTTTTTTGGTTTACCTCTGGAATATCAAGAAAATGGCAGTGCTATTACTCGCCCACAGCTCCCTGGGCTACTTAAACCGGCTATACATGCCACGCAAACTCACAAAGACGCGACACTTGAAGCATCACGCCAAAATAGTGCCACATGGCAAAGCTGGTCAAAATCGGCCCCTTCATCGTTTTCTATGGTTGAGTCATCAGGTTGGCTATACGCATTTAAACTAATAAAAAATACCTTTTTATCTAAAGGCGATGCTAAAAAGTGCACCCCAACTGACTGGCAATTAACACAAAACCAGCAGCAACTGACCCTAAAAGACAAAACCGATTTAGCCCAAAAAGTGCTTACTACTTTAGGTATAAAAGCGTTGGCACCACAGGTGATGTTAGTGGGTCATGCTAGCCATACAACCAATAACTTACACAGTGCTGGCCTAGATTGCGGCGCCTGTGGCGGGCAAAGTGGTGAAGTGAATGTGCGAGTGCTCGCAAGCCTACTTAACGATATTCAAGTACGTCAAGCGCTTAAAACTCGGGGACTCACACTGTCAGAAAACACCCAGTTTATTGCAGCCATTCATAATACAACCACAGATGTGATCACCACCTATGATGCTCAACTGGATGATAATCTAAAAAAATGGCTCAGTGTGGCAACACAAACAGCTCAGCGCGAACGCTTAGTTAATATAGAGCCAAAGCTGATTGATAAATCAGCGGATGAAATTAATCACGCTTATCATCAACGCGCCCGCGATTGGTCGCAGGTGCGGCCTGAATGGGGACTTGCAAATAATGCCGCCTTTATTGTCGCGCCGCGCTCATGGACGCGAAGTATTAACTTACAGGGGCGCTGTTTTTTACACGATTATGATTGGGAAAGCGATAACGACTTTGCAATATTAGAGCTTATTATGACTGCGCCTATGATAGTCACCCATTGGATCAATAGCCAATATAATGCCTCGGTTAACGACAATCACAAATACGGCAGTGGTAATAAAATACTTCATAATGCGGTGGGCGGTAACATAGGCTTATTTGAAGGTAATGGCGGCGACCTGCGCATAGGCTTGGCCATACAATCGCTACACAATGGCGATAAATGGATGCACGAACCTATTCGCCTCAATGTATATATTGCTGCGCCACAATCAGCAATCGCAGCAATTTATAACAAGCATACGATGGTGAAGGAACTAATTGATAACCATTGGCTAACACTCATTCGTTGGGGCGATGACAACACCTTAGAGCGCTTTGAAAACGGGTACTTCACTACAGTTGCCCCCTCCACAGAGCGAGCATGATCAATGTTAAACGCTGTCATTGCCACTAAACATAAAAAGGCACCTTTGATCGCTCCCGCATTGAAGCCACTTGGCTATAATGTGGTAACAACCAGTCTATTTGATACCGATACGCTTGGGATGTTTACTAATGAAGTGCAGCGTGATTGCAGTGCCCAAACAGCAGCACTAATAAAAGCTCAACAAGCGTGTGAACTCACTGGCGAGCAATGTGGGCTTGGTAGTGAAGGCAGCTTTGGAGGTGGCCCATACCCTGGGTTAATGAACTGGGATGAAGAAGTAATTTGTTTTTACGATAAACACACAGACATCGCTATTTATGGACATGCAGGCGGGCCATTTTCACCCAGCAGCTTAACCATTAACAGCGAGACTAATGTTGAATCAATCACGGTCGCATGCCAGCGCTTTAAAGAGCAGCACTGGATACTTGATGACACTCAAACACTTTTTAAAGGGCTAAGCTTTGAAGGCTTGGTTGCTTTATTTAAAGAAAAAGTGCCCAAAGCCGGCATAATCACGCCTGATTTAAGAGCTATGTATAGTGGGCAACGCCAAGCTATTATTCGCCTCGCTGCCGAGGACTTAGCAAGGCGGTTGGCATCAAAATGTCCACAATGCCAGTGTGCTAACTTTGTTGCCAAACAACTCACTAAAGGCTTACCCTGTGAACTGTGTAACATGCCCACACAACAAGTAAAATCAACAACCTCTTTGTGTGATAGCTGCGGCTATAACCATATTGAAGCGAATGAAAAACACGTTGCCGATGCAACATATTGCCAGTTTTGTAATCCTTAAGAGTTATTATGACATCAATACAACCGACTCAATTATTAAATACTGAAGAGCGTATTAACCAAGCCGTAGCACTATTAAAAGCCGGCGAATGCGTTGCCTTACCCACAGAAACCGTTTATGGCTTAGCCGCAGATGCGACTAATAGTGATGCTGTAGCGAAAATATTTACCGCGAAAGGACGTCCAACAAATCACCCGCTCATTGTGCATATTCCCAATCAGTCGCATGTGCACCACTGGGCAAAAAATGTAAATAAGGCGGCCATCACGCTTGCTGATGCATTTTGGCCCGGCCCACTCACCCTAATTTTAAATGCTAAAGATGATTTAAACAGTCCGGTAACAGGCGGCTTGCCCACCATTGGACTTCGCGTGCCTGCGCATCCTGAGTTTTTAGCGGTACTAAAACAATTAAATACTGGTCTTGCAGCTCCCTCTGCTAATCGATACAAGCAGTTGAGCCCAATCAACGCAGCTCATGTTATGCGCGATTTGAATGGTCGAATTAGTGCGGTATTACAAGGAGGTGAATGTAATGTAGGTATTGAATCGACCATTGTCGATGCCAGCTCAGAGCAGTTACGCATATTACGCCCAGGACCAATTTCAGCATCTGATATTTTGCAAAAAACTGGACTGCATGTCAGCACGCCACATTCACATAACGAAGTGGTACCGGGTAATGTAAAAGCGCATTATCAGCCTCATGCACCAGCCATGTTGGCTAATACTGAAGATTTCGCTAAAATTTTGAGTGAAAACTCTCAGAGTAAAAGTCACTATTTAATCTATTCTACTCAATTGCAACAGCAATTATTAGCGGGCGACATTCCATCAGAGCGTATTACTAAGCTCAGTAGTTGCCCTATTGAATACGCTAAAAATATGTATAAAGCACTGCATCTTATTGATGAGACGACCCCATTAACTATTTATATCGAAAAGCCGCCAATAAGCAGTGAGTGGGCTGCAGTGAATGATCGCCTTAGTCGCGCGGCTACTAGTTAGCTTGCAGGTATTCAATTACAGAGGTCGCGTTCACAGGTTTGTAAAAGTAATACCCCTGAAAACGTTTACAGCCAATATCCACTAACATATCAAATTGTGCCTGCTCTTCCACGCCTTCAGCGATAACACTTATGTTATGGCTGAAGGCAATGGCAATAATACTTTGCACCATGCTGATAGACTTAGGATCTATTAAAATATCATCTACAAAGCTTTTATCTATTTTAAGTTCATCTATGGGCAGGCGTCTTAATAAACTTAGTGATGAATAGCCTGTACCAAAATCATCCATCGAGAAACGTATTCCACGCGATTTTAAGCTCAGTATAGTTTCAATCACATGCTCAAGGTTATCCATAAACAGTGACTCTGTAATTTCTAAAATGATACTGTGCGGAGCAACATTGTGCGCCTCTATACTTTGCAATAATTTAGGAATAAAAGCACTGCTTTGAAATTGCATCACAGAAATGTTAATTGCTAGTTCAAGAGGCGTATCGCTATGTTGTTGCATCGTTGCAAATTCACTAATAGAGCGCGCTAAAACAAAGTCACCGATTTTAAAAATTAAATCACTTTGCTCCGCAATAGCAATAAACTCAGCAGGTGAAACCATACCCAACTCGCTATCATGCCAACGAATTAGTGCTTCCATAGCATGAATTTTACCCTGCTCATTTACTTGGCACTGATAGGCCATAGAGAATGATTGCTCACTTAGCGCTACATTTAACCGCTCTTCTACTTTTAAACGGCGTAAATAAGCTTGTTTTATACCTGCATGGTAATGGCACAACCACTGTCCTGTATCTTTCGCCCATTGATTAGCCAAATGTGCGCTGCGCACTAGTTTACTTTTGGTTATGCCATGCTCTGGGTAGTTGGCCACACCAACACTCATATTTAAAGGACGTTCGGTATTTTTGGTTTCATATTGTTCAATAGAGGATGCTAATATTTGTTCAAAAGTGTGCCTATTTTGCTCATCCGATAAATGCGGCGTAATAATGCAAAACTCATTGCCACTGTTTCTAAAAACCAAATATGGAGCTGCGAATGTCGCTTGCAACATTGCGGCATAGGCTTTAATTGCCTTATCGCCATACTCCATACCAAAGCGATTATTCATCGAGCGTAAATTGGTAATGTTTATAATTGCCAAGCTAAACGATGTCCCTTTTTTTGCTTCAAAGCTATCACGCAGTGCTTTTCGATTAGGTAACTTAGTTAAATCATCATTACGAGAAAGGTAAAACAGTTCATCAATCCGTTTTTGCTCAGCACGAGCAATAAACCTAAAACCAAAATATAAGAGCGTACAAATCAGTAAATAAATGAAAGAATACCAACAGACCTTCCAATAAAATACACTTTTTATTGGCTGCATCGCTCTGTTTGAAAGTGTCCATAACTGATAGCGATTATCAAATTTTGCAGATGTGATATAAGGTTTGCCTTGAATATCAATAATAAGGCTAAATACTTCTTCAGAAGATTTAAGTGCTTGCTTTGTTTTACCCAGCTGTTTTACTAACTCAGCATCTAGAAGGCCAAAAAATTGCTTAGCTTGTGTACGTGTATAACTAGCAATATCAGCGCTTTTGTTTGAGCTATATTGAATGTAGCCATCTAACTCTCTAATAATTAATAAATAATCATCTTGAGTGCTGCTTAAAATATTTAAATATTTGTCACCATTTGAAATAGCCATTCCAGACGTCATCACTGCAATAACTTCTGCGTTTTCGTTTCTTAGCGACTTTCGGATCGGAATTATCCACTCTTGAAGTGTTTCATTATAGTACGTTTTGCCTAATATCATTTTATTAGACTTTAAAGTACGAGCAAAGTTGTCACGTGTTCTTTCATTTTCTTTAAGGTTAACTATGGTAGAAGCATCTAAGTTTGAACTGAAATAGAGTATTTGACCATGCGTATTAAATAATCCAAAACCAGTTGAAACGAGGTTTTCTAACAAAATATTATTAAGGTTCTTTATGAGAGATGTATTTGTAGATGAGCTATTATTAGTAACAATATCTCTGCCAATTAGATCCAGCATAAGCTCTTTATTTCTGAGGGTGCTTTTAAGTGCTTGCGCAGAAAACTCCACACGATTTTGGGAGCTTGTGCGGTATTCTTTTTCGATATTTCGCCATTCATAAGCCAACAAAACGCTTAATAGGACTAGACCGCCTAATAGCAAAAAACAAAAGAGTTTCCATAAATTATTTTTTATTAGTGCCATCTAATTTCTCACAACCCTTTTGGTAGTGTGTTATGTATTTGGGCCCTTAACTGCACTTTATGGCTAGCTTGGTTTTTTTTCAAGCTATTTTGTTGCAAAATTGAAACAAACACAAAAAAGCACCCATTATTTAACAATAAAAAACTGGCGCAATTAACAAAAAATTCAGTAAGAGTATTGTTTTTTATCGCTGAGGTAAGACGTTAATCCATTCTTAAATTGTATATACGTTTATCGCAGTGGTTATTGAGCGGCTATTATAATTTATTCCGTAAATATAATACTGATTTAAAACAATACCTTTAGTTCAAAATTACAATTAAAACTAGCATTTGTATTAAGCGCTTTAGCTTAGTCATAATTATGCAACAATCATCAGCGATAATAGCTGCATTATTAGTCAATATAGTTTTATAAGCCCCCATGAGTGAATCCATGGTGCAATTAACCTTTGCACTACCGTCATTTGAAGATCCTATCTCTGCGGCACTGAGCCACAGCATGGAATTTGAAACGCTGTCACAGCAGGCCAATAGCCAGCATCAAATTGCTTTGCAATGCGTTTTGCCTGAGGCTGCCCATGAAGGTGATATTATTTCACTTAGCGCAACGTTGCCAAACGCACGTGAAGCTCAGTACTACACAGAAAAAAAGCTCAGCCAACTTGATTTAGAGCAAGGACGAGTCACGCTTAGGTTAAGTGAAATAGCGCACCGTCGTGGTTTTGTAATGCAAATGATTTTGCATGGTAAACACGGTACGTTAAAAAATAGCTTGCAGTTTGATATGCACATTAACCAATTTGGTAATGGATATACTGTACCAATAAATACGATTACGCCGCCAAAGCCTCATCGCGTTCGTCAGTACCTTGCCAGTGTGGGAACAGCTTTAATCTCACTTTTTTAGCTCTTGTTATAAACTTTTCCATTAAGCTTTAATTAGTTAATCAGCAAAGCTCACTTTACCCATAGTAATATCTAAAATTCCACCCCTTTTATTTTTTGCACTTTGTCGCTGCCCTGCTAAACATTCGTTTGCCAAAATAGCAAACAGCACCGCCTCTTTGGCATCGGGGTGAACACCTAAATCATCAGTATTCTTAAACGCCTTAATATTTGGGCAGTGTATTAGTAATTGCTCCATCAATAATGGATTATGAATTCCTCCACCACTGGCATATACCACACAGTTTTGAACCCCTTCAGCACAGTCATTTAACGCCCTAGCAATCGTAGTCGCAGAAAGCGCATTTAATGTCGCCAACACATCTTCATGGCTTAAATCTTGGGTTGCGGTTTGGGCTTGGGCTGCGCGTAATAAGGCTAAATTAAACACCTCAGGCCCTGTTGTTTTTGGCAGTGATAATTTAAAAAACGCATTATCGCTGAGCGCTTTTAGCAGTTTTGCATTCACCTTGCCTGCTTTGGCAAGCTTTGCGCCCTCATCATAATGCAGCCCTTTAAAATAAGACTGTACGTAGGCATCCATAATGGTGTTACCTGGGCCTATGTCGCTACTAAACACGCTACTAGTATCACCGTTTTTAGGTAAAAACGTTAAGTTTGCAATGCCACCCATGTTTAATAAAATGCGGTTTTCATCAGGGCTGGCAAAAAATAAATAATCGCCATATACCGCTAAAGGTGCGCCTTCGCCCCCTGCGGCTATGTGCTTTTGCCTAAAATCGCCAACAGTGGTAATGCTTGTAGTAACTGCTATTTGGTCACTATCACCTATTTGCAAGGTGCCATGTTTAAAGTCATGATGGTTATGCTGCGACTGCGGACAGTGATAAATAGTTTGCCCGTGGCTTGCTATGGCATCAATACTCGCAGGGTCAATACCCCATGCAATTAAACACTGATTAACCATAGCACCATGGAGTTTTCCCACCCAAGGGTGTAACAAAGTCAGCACTTCTAAATCGCATTCGCGCTTGGCAAATACCTGCTTTATTTTAGTTTTATACTCGTCGCTGTATTCAACCGTAGTAAAATTTTTAACCTCTATTTGTGTATGTAAACCCGCACCGGTTATTTTACATAGCGCCACATCTAAACCATCTAAAGAGGTGCCACTCATTAAACCAATAATTAAACGACTGGGCTTTTTAGCGCTATTATAAAGGGCTTCGATATGAGGATGCATAGAGACTCTGTCTGGGTGTTTTTTACATTTTAAAAGAGTTTTAAGCAAAGTTATACCTGTATACACTTTAATTTTAATGAATTGTTTTTCATTGTTTAAGCGTTTAAAGCTTGCTAAGTTATTGCCTGATAATAACAAACTCATTTGTAGCATGATCACTTTACGAGCATTTAAACAACACGATACCTGCCAAATAGTCACCATTTTGAACGATCAACAAGTAGCTCGCTATTTGTCCTCTAAAATTCCATTTCCTTATACCCAAGCAGATGCAAACTGGTGGGTAAATGAGGGAGCAAAATTTGGCATCATTAAAGCCATTGAAGTTGATGGCCTGTGTGTTGGTTGTATTGGTGTTATTCCTGGTGAATTTGAGTATAGCCGCAGTGGCGAAATAGGTTATTGGCTTAGTCAGCAGTATTGGGGGCAAGGTATTATTACCCAAGCCATAGAGTTAATTACTAAAGAAGTGTTTGAAAGTACTAACTTAAACCGTATTCATGCGGCTGTATTTGCAGGTAATGTTGGCTCAATGAGCGCGTTGCTTAAAAATGGCTTTAATAACGAAGCTATTTTAAAGAAAGCAATTTATAAAAATGGTCACTATTTTGATAGCCATCTATTTAGTGTGCTAAAACAGAGTAATTGTTCTAATTAAATTCTTTCGACGGTTGAATTAACCACCTTTCGCCCAAAGCTCGTGTATCAAGGTACAAATCTTTTCTACCTATCCGCGCATTATTGTTGAGCAATGTATAGTTTTAAAGCTTAAACATTCGGTAGTAGGTGGTTTTTCACTTTATTTGGAGGTTTTTATGTCCACAACCAGTCGTCAATTTACTTTAGCATCACGTCCATATGGTGCTCCTACTAATGAAAATTTTGAACTTAAAAACGTAGAGTTACCATCATTAAAAGATGGTGAAGTATTGCTGCGTACTATTTATTTATCACTGGACCCCTACATGCGTGGTCGCATGAGCGATGCTAAATCGTATGCCGACCCTGTAGAAATTGGCGATGTAATGGTTGGTGCAACGGTTTGCCAAGTCGAATCATCTAAAAATGATAAGTTTAGCGAAGGCGAATGGGTATTAGCATATACAGGCTGGCAAACTTACGCTATCTCAAATGGCGAGGGCTTAATGTCATTAGGTAAAGAGCCAACTAATCCGTCTTATGCACTTGGTATTATGGGTATGCCTGGCTTTACCGCCTACATGGGCTTACTAGATATTGGCGCACCTAAAGCGGGTGAAACCGTTGTTGTTGCAGCAGCTACAGGCCCAGTAGGCGCAACGGTTGGTCAAATAGCTAAAATTAAAGGCTGTAAAGTAGTAGGCGTTGCCGGAGGCAGCGAAAAATGCGCTCATGCTGTTGAAACTCTTGGTTTTGATGCATGTATAGATCATAAAGCCGAAGATTTTGCCGAGCAGTTAGAAAAAGCATGTGAGCAAGGCATTGATGTTTATTATGAAAATGTGGGCGGAAAAGTGTTTGATGCCGTATTACCTTTGCTTAATACCTCAGCACGCGTGCCTATCTGTGGTTTGGTATCGCAATATAATGCCACCAGCTTGCCTGAAGGTCCTGATAGATTAGGTATGCTAATGGGACAATTGTTAACTAAGCGTATTAAAATGCAGGGCTTTATCATTTTTGATGACTATGGCGATCGTTATGACGAATTTGCACAAGACATGCAAAAGTGGCTGCAAGACGGAAAAGTTCAGTACCGCGAATATCTTGTAGATGGTTTTGAAAAAACCATCAGCGCATTTAACGACATGATCAGCGGGAAGAACTTTGGTAAAACCGTAGTAAAGATTAACAGCCCACTATAATAACATTCAGGCTATGTTGTAATTCAACACAGCTCAATAAGGAAGAAAATGATTAAACTACACCACTTAAACAAGTCTCGTTCTAAACGTATTATTTGGTTATTAGAAGAGCTTGAGGTTGATTACGAAATTGTTGCTTATCAGCGCAATACTGAAACTTTTTTAGCCCCTGATGAGCTTAAAAGTGTGCATCCGCTGGGTAAATCGCCAGTTATAGAAGATGATGGCTTAGTGATCGCCGAGTCTGGTGCTATCACAGATTACCTGATAACTAAATATGGCAAAGGTAAGTTTGCACCAGTCACAGGTACTGCAGAATTTGTAGACTACCAACAATGGCTTCACTTTGCAGAAAGCTCTGCAATTTTACCATTATTGCTAAAAATGTTTGTCCAGAAAGATGGTGCTAAAACGCAATTTTTAGAGGGCTATGCCGATACTGAAACCGCTAAAGTAATTAGCTATTTTAACAGCCGCCTTGAAGGCAAACGTTATTTAGTGGGCGATACTCTCACTGGTGCCGATTTTATGATGTCGTTTATTGTTGAAATCGTTAAAAACGCTGGCCAACTAGGGCACTTTAAAAACCTAGTTAAATACGATGAGCAATTACAATCTCACGAAAAGTTTCATACTGCCAACGAGCTTGAAGCTAAATACGACTAATTTTATGTTCGCTTTGATTGTGGCTAACGCAATCAGAGCTACAATCTCGTTACTCAGGCCTGTCTAAATAAATTTGTTTAAACGCATTAAAATTCAATTCAAATAATTCAACCAACGTCGGATCGAAATGATTACCTGCGCCTTTAATTATCTCAGCTTTTGCTTCATCCATGCTCCAAGGCTCTTTATAACAACGACGACAACATAACGCATCAAACACATCTGCAATCGCAGTAATTCGGCCCTCTAAACTTATATCTTTCTGTTTTTTAGCGTGCGGATAACCCGCTCCATCCCATCGTTCGTGATGATCAATCGCAATATTAGCCGCCATATCAATGACAGGATTTCCCGTACCTTTGAGTATTTCCCAGCCTTTGGTGGTGTGCTGTTTCATAATTTCCCATTCATCAGGGTCTAATTTAGCAGGTTTGTTTAAAATCAAGTCTGGAACGCCAACCTTTCCTACATCGTGCAACTGCGCTGCTAAACTAATTCTATCGCAATATGCTCTATTTTGATCATGTAACTCAGCTAACAATTTGGCATATAAACCTACCCTGATCACGTGGGAACCTGTCTCTTTAGAGCGTGACTCCATCGCCCCACCCATTAACGATATAGCAAGCTGTTGTGTTTCTTCAACTGAATTGGCTAATAATAGGCTTTCAAATGTTAAAACCACATTACCTAAAAATAAATCGACTAGTTGCTGAGCTTCTTTTTTAACCGGTTGTAATGATTGGAATGCTAAAATAGAATCGAGCCCTTTTTGGGAGTGATGAAAATAAACATAATGATCATCTGCTATAAAATTCTGCTTAGTTTGCTTTGCTCTTAAAAAATACTCTTGATGTTTTTGTGGAATACTGTCAATTCCGTTGCCCGTGAATAAATGTATGCCAGAAAGCTCTCCTTCGATCATTTGTAGTCTTTGATCTAGCTGGCAAATGCCAAATACTTTAGGCGCATCAATATAGAGATTTGCCTCGCTCATATTCAGCACTAACTTAAGCTCTTCCATAACAACAGAGGTAAACTCAACTAAATCACCAATTTGGGTAATAGTAGAAATTGCTTTTATTAGTCGCTTTAAATTATGGCGGTGGGTTTGTAACATGCAAATATCGCGATACGCTCGCAAAGAAGTATAAAAAATTAATTCAAGGTCATGGCTTTGCAGTTGGCTCTTTGCTTTATAGCCATCAATATCATAATCGCGGATAACACTGCGCTCTGGCGCAACCCCTGGCTGTCCGGTTCTTAAAATAATTCGGCTGTACACATTTTGTAAGTCTTGGCGTATGTAACGAGCAAGCTCTAAGCCTGCATGCTCTGTCTCCATAACAACATCGAGCAAAATTAAAGCATAGCGTTCTGAGCTTTGTAGTTTTTCTTTTGCTTGAGCTGCACTATAAACACTGTGCAGCTCGATAGGGCGTTGCTCAAATTCAAAGCGCTTCATTGCAAGTTGAGTTACTTGGTGCACCGAATCATCGTCATCCACCACTAAAATTTTCCATGGTTCAACGTTTTCAATATCCAAAGCCTGCTTTAAAACGTCATCATCTTGTAACCAATCCATAAACACACCCTGCTAATTATTGAGTTGATAGCGTTAAGGGAAATTGAATGAAAAAATAAACACCTGGTGTTTGTTTTTTCTTTACAAATATTTGCCCTTTCAAGCGGTGTACAACAAGGTTATACACAATATTCATGCCTAAACCGCTACCGCCACCCGCTCTATTTGTGGTGTAAAAGGGATCAAACACTCTTTTTCGAGCTTCTTCAGTCAAGCCGCATCCATCATCTTGATAATGAATTTGAACATATTCTGAGTATTCTATATGAACCGTGATTAGCCCTTTTCGATTGCCATTACCATAGCCGTGGACAATAGAATTCATGACTAAGTTTGTAAAAATTTGCGCTAAAGCCCCCGGATCAGAGTAGACCTCTGGTTCAAGCTCGGTTGCTGTAACCTTAATATCAATCTCTGTCGTTTTTACTGTGTGATACAGGCTTCTGAGCACTTCATTAAAATATTGGCTAATATATAAGCTACGGAGCTCTTCTGTGGTTTGATCAACCGCAACACGTTTAAAGCTGCTGATTAAACCAGCGGCGCGTTGCATATTTTTCAGTAAAATGTCACAACTTAAATCAACTTCAGTAATAAATTCGCTAAACTGCGTTTTACTCAAGGAGCCAGAAGCAACTTTGTTTTTAGTTTCAATTAGTATTTGTCTCAAATGCGACGTCGCAGTTACACAAACACCTAATGGCGTATTCACTTCATGTGCGACGCCACTAACTAAACTGCCAAGTGATGACATTTTTTCTGCTTCAACAAGCTCTTGTTGAGTACGGCGAAGCTTTATGGTTTGTTCAAGTAAAGCTTGTTCTGCCTCATAGCGTTTACTCGACATTAAATTAATAGAATCACTTAGACGGTCATGAGGGCCGCGCTTAGATACAGTTTGAGAAAAGTCGCCACTGGCTATAGCTGAGCAAACCTGATCAATATCTTTACTGGCTTTAATTAAACGCTCAAAACTTCTAAACATAGTGCCAAGCTCATCTTTTTGAGCCATATATTTTTGAGCATGAATGGATAAATCTCCATTAGCTAGCTGTTCAACAGATTTAATCGCAATATTAATACGCTTAGTTGTTCTGTTAATAAAATACCAAAAGAGTAAAAAAATCAGTAATACACTTGCAAAAGCGGCTGCCAATAATGGTTTAAATTGCGCTTGAATAGGCCCAATAATATCCAATTCAGAGCGGCGCACTATCACTGTCCAATTACCAGTGGCAACCTTGGCCTTATCAAAATAGAAAACCCCAGAATCAAAAGGATCGTTAGCAGATAGTACCTCTCTTTCTTGTCCCTGTGACTTTAGCTGCTTGGCTATACTTGCATAATTAGTATCTAAAATTGCTTTCGTTTTTAATCCTGAGTAATTCAATGTCGTTGCAATCACGTTGTCGCGTTGACTGAGTAGCAAAACATCAATTTTTAATTGCTGCTTTATGGTTTGTAAAAACTCAGTGATGTCAGCAAGTGCTCTATCTACGCTTGCCATACCGACAAATTTATCATTAATGATAATGGGCGAACTTTGTTCAACTAGCATTCTTCCCTCGTAAACATAGGGCTCAGTGATCATCGTTTCGGTATTGCCATCACGTAAAAACTGTTGACGTACTCCCTCATAATAAAGACTAGATTCCATGTCCACCAAGGGCTCAAGTAACAAGCGTTCAGAGTCACTAAAATCACGATGCCAATAAGGTAAAAAACGACCGGTTTGGTCTACATAAACGCCCTCTTTTAATGGCGAAGCATTCACATAGGCTTGATCTTGATTATCGGCATTAGGCTCATAACCAAAAGAAGCCCCCACGAATGAAGGATTCATTTTAAGCACTGCACGAACAAAATTAATACTTGCCTCTCTATCACCAAACAACCCATTTTGCTGTGCTAAGGCCATAATTTCGGTAGTGCGTACTGCCAATTGCGTCTCTTCATTTACTTTTGCAGCAATAGTATCGGCGGTCTGACTCAAGTTAAGCTTTGCTTGCATAACAGCCTGATTAAGGCTGGTTGAATACCAGTAACTCAAAATACCAGTAATAATAAGCATTACGGGAAATGCCAAATAAAGCAGCATTTTTCCTTGCAAAGAATGTATGAGTGTTAGTCGCATAATTTTAGGCTTAAACAAGCAAGCCAATGTCCTGAGGATTTGAAGTAGTAAGCTTAAAAATTAGACTATAAAAACTTTCTAGGCAAATGAATTGTGTAGAAATAAATGTGAAAGAAGGGTATTAAAATACCAGCTGCCTAGTAGATAAGATTGTTAAATAGGGTATGGTTTAAAGACAAAAACACTCTGCAAAACTTTTATTTTTAATCGGCCAATCGATAACCCACAGCTGGTTCAGTTAAGATATATTTTGGACTAGCGGGGTTAGCCTCTAATTTTTGTCTGAGCTGTGCCACATGGACTCGTACGTATTCAGGACGGTCTATGTACTGCGCTCCCCAAATATGGCTTAAGATTGCATTATGGGTGAGTACTGTATTTTTATTTTGAAACAGTAATAATAATATTGCGTACTCTTTTTTAGTGAGTTTTATCTCATTTCCAGAAGAGGTTACTCTGTGCTTTTGTGGATCTATTTTTATATTCCCGCAGGTAAATGCCACACTCGGCTGGCTCTGGGTACGTAATAAAACCCGAATCCGGGCTAGCAACTCATTGGCGCTAAACGGTTTGGTAATATAGTCATTTGCCCCATTATCAAGCGCAGTGACCTTTTCAACTTCGCCATCTCGAGCTGATAGCACTAAAACAGGTAAGGCACTCCATTGTCGAAACTCAATTAACCAGTCTTGACCATCCATGTCTAGCAGGCCTAAGTCTAACAATACAAGATCGTAACTTTGCTCACTTAAACGTGCAAAACCATCTAACCCTTTATCACAAATACTTAGCTCGTAACCACTGGCTTGCAACAAGGTTTTTAAAAAGCTTTGTAGAGGGGGAGAATCTTCTAATATCAAGATTTTAGTCATTACTTTTTTCCCAGATTAACTTTGCGTGCGCCATATTTGTTTCGTTATTAATTGTTAATGTAAATGTGCCCTGGTGAAATTTAGCAACCACATCACAAATAATGCTGCCTAACCCAACGCCTTCATCGCTACTTGTTTGCCCTTTAATTACCAAGTTATTAGTTAGAAGTAACTGATAAACTACCTTTTGCTGATTAGTACTTTGCGTAAATTCAACGCTCACCTTTTTATCACCATAACGCCATGCATTTTCGAGCATATTAGCCAGCGCAATTTCTAACAAAGTCACATCCCCTTTGCATGTTGTCTGAGCGTCTATATTGGTATTTATGATAAAATCAGTGAGTTGCTGCTGTCTTCTAGCTTTAGCTTCACTAAGTAGTGCTTGTAAGTTTATTGTTTGCCAACTTAGATTTTCACCCATTTTATTAACTCGGCTTAACTCCATTACTTTATCAAAGTGCTCATTTAGTATTTTACTTTGCTCATAAATATTACTCGCTTGCTCTTTTATCACGCTGTCACTGAGGGTAATCTCATCATCTGCAAGCATGCTCGATGCGCCCATAATAGTCGCCAGTGGTGTGCGTAAATCGTGAGACAAACTGCGTAAAAGTGCATTTTTAGCGCGCTCTAATTCCGCTTGCACCGAAATAGCAGCCGACTGTTGGCGTAATAACGTTTTTTCATGTACCTGATAAAGAAGCGAAATAGCGGTGTCCGCAAAGGATTTTTGCCCTTGCGTTAACCGTTTAGTAAAATTAAACCCGCCCCAGCTAGGGTTAACTTCACTAAGCAATATAAACTCACTATTGCCCTGCGATGCTGCAGGTATAAATGTACAAAATGCGTTTAAATGCTTGCTGATCCGCTGCACAAAGTACTTTTTTTGTTCATCCAGCGTATCTAAGCTGTTTAAGTCTTTGGCCAGTTCGTACAAGGTGCGACTATTACTTGCATGTAATTGCACATCCCTAACTTTAGTACTGAGCTCCCCTGCCAATTGGCTGATCACAAAACCAACAATCAGCATAACCATAAAGGTTACTAAATATTCTATGTTTTCAATATGAAAAGTAAAATTTGGGGCAACAAAAAACCAATCTGTACACGCCACACTCACTAAGGTGGTCAGTATGGCAAGACGACGATTACTGCGCACAGCAACCCAAGTCACCCACAATAACTGAAGCATCACGATATCAGTGGTAGTAAACCAATTACGTACAGGGTAAATGGCAATAACCACAATTAATGGCATTATTACTGCCAAAAACAATGCGTTATACCAACGTGGTTTAGCCTCTGCCTGATTCATTAATTATTCCTCTAACATTTGAGCACCTAGATTACTGCCTTTTCGATATTGCCTCTATAAAGTTTTTATAAAGTTTTTTATCTGATTCGTTAAATCTTTATAAAGCTTTTAACGCCTACCTACATTGTTACTTTAATAACTCATATTCTAACTTCAGCAGAAGGAGTAATACGTATGTTGGGTTGGATAAAAATAATGATGCTTACAGCCTATATATTAACTGTTTATTGACCAAATGAACTTTACCACTTCTCTCTTTTAACTTTAATTTAGGTATCAACATGGCACATTTTACAGTGATCGGATTGGGTCGATTTGGCATTGCAGCAAGCCTTGAGTTAATTCATTTAGGGCATACAGTCACTGGGGTTGATAGTAACCCTAAACTAGCTGAAAAATATGTTGAGCATTTATCTGAAACCGTTGTTTGCGACTCCACTGATGAAGCCGCACTTAAAGAGCTTGATTTAGCGAGCAGTCAGGCCGTTTTAGTGGCGATTGGAGAAGACATGCAATCGAGCATTCTGTGCACCCTTGCATTAAAAAACCTAGCTGGTAAGCAAATATGGGTTAAAGCGAGCACCAAAGCCCATCACACAATTATTTCTAAGCTAGGTGTAACACGCATTATTCATCCTGAAGAAGAAATGGGCGTGCGCGTTGCACAAGCGCTTAATTACCCTGTAGTAAACGACTATATTTCCTTAGGCAATGGCTTATACGTTGTTGAAGTAAGTATAAAAGCGCACTTACATAAAACAAAACTAGGGCATTTACTTAAAGAAATAAAAGGCACTGTAAACCCATTATTGGTCAAGCGCGCAAAGCAAACGTTTGTCAAACTTGATGACGACTTTGAGTTACTTACCTACGACACTTTACTGTTATCAGGTAATCGAGTCGAACTAAACTATCTTGCACCAAGGCTTTTATAACTATGGTTTTATGGCATCCCCTCAAAACGCCTATTGAGCGAAAAGTCAGTGGGCATAAAAAACTCAATGCGGCTCCACCGCTTATTTTATGTTGCAGTTTTTTAATATTAATAACGCTTGGGGCATTGGCGTTAAAACTGCCTTTTGCAACCTATGAGCCTATTTCATGGATACAAAGTGCGTTTACAGCAACCTCTGCGGTGACTGTAACTGGACTGGTTGTCGTCGATACCGGTTCAGTGTTTACTCCTTTTGGACAAGGCGTTATTGCGCTATTAATTCAACTAGGCGGTCTAGGTTTAATGACCTTTGCGGTTGTAACTTTAATGGCACTGGGTAATAAAGTTGGCTTTATTCAAAAAACAGTGACTAAAGCTGCATTTAATCAAACAGATACATCTACTTTGGTAAATACCGCTAAGTCTGTTTTGCTGTTTGCGCTAATCGTTGAATCTGTAGGCATTATTATTTTAACGCTGTATTGGCTACCCGAAATGGGCTTACAAAAAAGCTTTTTTCATGCACTTTTTTATACTATTAGCGCTTTTAACAATGCAGGGTTTGCATTAAGTCCTAACAGCTTAATGCAGTATGTAGAAGACCCCGTTGTAAATTTAACAATTACCTGTTTGTTTATTATTGGTGGCCTTGGCTTTACCGTATTAACAGATTTATATAAGTCAAAGCGTTGGGCTAAGCTCAGTCCCTACAGTAAATTAATGCTGATCAGCACTGTTATTATTAACGTTATTGCATTGTTGCTTATTTACGCAATTGAATACGATAACCCAAAAACACTGCAGCCGTTATCTGAAATAGGGAAATGGCTAGCAGCTTGGTTTCAAGCCGTTACTCCTCGTACTGCGGGGTTTAATACCATTGCTATTGAAGAATTAAAAAATGCCAGTACCGCTTTAACTATGATGCTTATGTTTATTGGTGGCGGGTCTTTGAGTACTGCAAGTGGCATAAAGGTCGTTACGTTTATCGTTTTAATATTAGCAACCTATAGCTACTTAAGGCGTGACAAGGGCGTCACCGTGCTACGCCGAGAAATAGACAAAGATTCAGTGTATAAAGCATTAGCCTTAACCGTTATTTCAGCGGGAGTCACTTGGTTGGCTATTTTTACATTACTGGTCGTTGAAGATGCACCTTTTTTAGATATTGCTTTTGAAGCGGTATCGGCACTGGGTACGGTAGGACTTTCACGCGGTTTAACGTCATCGTTATCACCGCTGGGGGAGTTTATCATTATGTTTTTAATGTTTATGGGCAGAATAGGCCCGCTCACTCTCGCCTACTTTTTAGCAAGTCCACGAAGTAAAAAACTAAGATACCCAAGCGCACAACTCTCTATTGGTTAAAAACACAAACGCGGGTTTATTAGTTAGTCCGTATTTTTAAATACCGGCTATTTCGCGCTCTGTAATACACTCGTTCGAGGCCATTTCAAACTCACGGCAAGTAAGTGGGCGATTTTCGTAAATAGTACACATTAGCGTATTGCGGTCGAGTGCTTGGCACCAACCATCATCGCCGCGTTTCATTACTTCACTGCCCCACTTGTCGTAATCAATGTACTGAAAAGGCACACCGGTGTCGATTACTATGCGCACTTCTAATTGGCAACAACACGCTTGGCAGTTAGCACAAGTAACGGCGGTTGTATCGATATTTTCAACAGCAATGATTGAGTTTGACATACAGACTTATGAGAAATGATATACAACCTACAGGATACACGAGCGGAGCAATGGTGACAGTAAAATAACTGTCAGATTTTATAAACATCGTCATATGTAATTAACCAATTACTAAAAAAGCGTGCTGGTTAATCAGCACGCTTATTAGTTACGGATTAAAAAGTGAAAACCACTTTAACGTTATCCGATACAGCCGATGAAGAAACAAAGCCAATGGTGTTAGGGTTAGCTGAGACCATTTTGATCACTTCACTGTCATTTTCTAACTCTTTAGGCGGTGTGCCTTTTCCTGTAAAAATCAGTTTTGACCAATACGCTTTTAACTGGTTAGAAGTTTTGTTGAGCAATTTACTATTAAATTGCTCGGTTGCAGCACTGCTTGATTCTTGAGATATTGGAATGATCTTATTACCATTACTAAATGACTTTTCTTTTCCTGTATAAATTCGACTAATAACAGACTCATCAAAACTACTTTCATTTGAGGGATGCACAATAATAGCAAAATCTGCATAGGCGAAGTTAGTAAACAAGAATATTACACAAAATATTAATTTTTTCATCTTACTTCTCCTTAAAATACAACATCAACACCAAGGGTGATTGCTTTACTATCACCAGCCACAGCTAAATCAAACGAATCATCTTTAACCCTATCGTATTGCACTTTAAATGCCGCTGACGGATGAAAGTCCCACCTCACACCAACAGCAAATGTATTATGCTGCTCTGTATCGCCCTCACCTTCTTGTTCAAAGTCTGAAAACATGACATAGGGGGTAATTGAGTCAAAACGATAGCCCGCACTGATCATATAAGTATCAAGATTACCATCTAGGTCTAAGCGGTTAAGTTCACTTAAAACAAAAAAATCACCAAAATCAAGATTTGCAGCTAAGCCATAAAATTTACCATCTCTGCTGTCTTTACCGTCCCACAAAACGGGTTCACCCGCGCGAAAACGCTTGTTGGTATATTGCATGTGGGTCACTCTTAGTTCGAGCCAGTCACGATTAAGTAGTAGTACGCCGCCTAGCATATCTTCCCAAATTTCTCTTGTCGGCTCTTGAAAGAAGAAGTCTGATAACAGTTTGTTATCGTCATCATCTTCTTTACCGGTATAAACATTTGCAGATACTCCCCAGTCACCTACAGAGCCTGAGTAAAGTAAATTAACCCCCTCGTAGTTAAATACTTGCCATGTATAGTTGTCAGCAGGGGCCCGCATCCACACATATGCATAACCTACATCGAAGAAGTCTGAATAATAAAATAGTGGTAAACGCTTCTTACCGGCTTGAATAGTCCAATTATCGTTAATATCGTAAGAAATATAGGCCCATTCAAAATTTGCCTCAAAGTCGTTAACTCCTCTGGCAACTAGCTGACCAGTGACAGAAAGGCCTTCACCTAAATCGCCTGATACCTGTAATCCAATCAAAGACTCTGGCGAAAAGGATAAATCTTCAGTGTAGGCACTTACATTTGGGTAGTCCGCAAGAAAGGTTGGTTCAACGCCATATTGCGGGACACCGGTGCCGCTTAGCACTTTACCCGCATTAATACTCGCGAAACCTGAAATATTAATTTCAGCATAACTACTTGCTGATACAAATACCCCCAATAGTATAATTTTTTGCAGTTTCATTGATCACCTCATTATTATAATGGCCGTCATAGCCAATTTGAGTATAGTAAAGCGAAGAAAAGAAACAAAAAATTAACACTTTTTTATTTTTAGACTGGTTTTTCATATTAATTAGGCGCCGACCTTGATAGCAATATTGCTTTAATTTCGCTGTAGCGCTGTTGCTCACACAATGCGAAACCACTTAATTGGCGTACTTTATTGCGTGCAAATAGCGGCACACTCATTCCCGCTAAAAATCGACATTGGGTTTCAATGCCAACATTATGCACCCCTTTCGTTGCCATATGTGCCAAAAACTCATCCACCTTTTGATATATAAGTACTGTATCAATTTTTGCAGGAGTGATTGAATATTCAAGCTTGACCGCATGTCCACGGCACACACTACAATGCCCACATTGCTCGGGCGCATTCGCATCATCAAAGTAACGGGCTAAGTTATAGCTTAAACAAGATTGCAGCTCAAAAAAGCGCACCAAAGCAGCAATCCGTTTTATTTCAGCTTGCTCTTTATCGGTAAAGTAATCATGTAACTGCTGGGCAAGTGCAGGGTTATTAATCACCTCGCTATGCACTTTGTACACTTGAGTAATACGCTTAGTTTCAAGGGTGATAAGGTTTTTTTCTGCTAAATAATCAAGCGCGGCTACAACACGTTTACGGTCAACCTGTGCGGCTTGCGTTAGGGAGTCAAAGTTAAGTGTGCCCCATATTTTTTTAAAGTCGGTATGGCTAAATATTTGCGATAAAAAAGCTTGGCGCTGCTGATCAAACTGATTAAGCAACTCATTTTTATCAACTAAAAATTTATACTTAAAATCGGCGTAATACGCATATTGCGGGGTTATTGCACCTTGTATTTCCAATTGTACCAGCAAGGTTTTAAGGGCAAGCTGGCGAATATTACTTTCGCTAGAAAGACTATATTCTTGCATTTCCCATTGCTGTTGAGCTTGGCGAATATCGTTAATAACATATTCAATACCGCTGAGCTCTGGGGTATCGCCGTACACAAAGTTTTCTACTGTATTTAAGCCATCTAGATTAGCCAGCGTATAACAATTCGATGGGTTGCCATCACGTCCTGCACGGCCAATTTCTTGGCTGTAGTTTTCAATTGATTTAGGTAAATCGTAGTGAATTACAAAACGAATGTCTGATTTATCAACCCCCATGCCAAAGGCAATAGTGGCGACCACTACATTTATTTTTCCCGCCATAAAATCATCTTGAATTTGTCCGCGCAGGTTGTCTTCAAGCCCTGCATGATACGCCACCGCCTGCAGGCCCTGTGCGCTTAACATATTGGCCACTTGTTCAGCACTTTGCTGCAGCGTGACATACACAATACCGGGGCCGGTTTGCGTACGGACAATTTCAGTAAGCTCAGTATTTTTATCAGCCGTTTTAACACTCAGCACATTTAAATCTAAATTAGCGCGATAAAACCCCGTTTGCACAATGCATTTTGGATCAATAGCAAATCGCTCTGCCATATCGCGTTTAACTTTTTTAGTAGCGGTGGCGGTTAATAGTAGCACTAACGGAATATTTAGCTCTTCACGGTAACGAGGTAGTTTTAAATAATCGGGTCTAAAGTTATGACCCCACTCTGAAATACAATGCGCTTCGTCTACTACCAACATAGAAAGTGCCACTTGGCTAATAAACTCTCTAAAGCGCTCGTTTTTAAAGCGCTCAACTGACACCATTAACACTTTAATTTTACCACTGCGCACGTCGTTCATTACCGTACTGCTTTGCATTTGATCTTGGCTTGAATCAAGACTTGCGGCATAAATGCCTTTACTGTTTAAAAAACTTATTTGATCTTTCATCAACGCTAATAATGGCGATACCACCAAGGTTAAATGCGGTAAATGTAACGCAGTAAGTTGATAGCACAAGGATTTACCCGATCCAGTTGGAAATATAGCCAGTGATGATTGGCCATTTAGCAATTGCTCTATGGTTTGTTGTTGCCCTGCTCTAAACTGATTAAAACCAAAATGTTGCTCAAGAGACTGAACTAGCGAGGTACTCATAAAAGCGTCCTTTTTATGTCGGTGCCCATAAATACTGTAAATGCGCAGTAGATGAAATATTTGCATATCAGTATACAGCATATCATTGGATTTATTGCTGACATATCCTTCAATTAGGCGCACACTATAGTCCTATAAATGCATGCTTTGCCAAAATAATTTTTTGATACCCAAGCCATTTTAAAAATCAACGTACAGAAATTGCTTCGGTATATTATTTTTAAGGGCATAGTCATGGACAAAACCATACCAAAAATTGTCATCATAGGCGGTGGCGCTGGTGGGCTGGAGCTAGCAACTCAATTAGGGCACAAATTAGGAAAGAAACAACACGCAAATATATTACTCATTGATAAAAACCGCACTCATATATGGAAACCGTTATTGCATGAAGTAGCAACCGGCTCTATTGATGCCGATTTAGATGGCGTTGTATACTCAGCGCATGCGGCCAAGCACCACTATAACTTCCAACTTGGTACCTTTTGTAACCTCGATAACAATAATAAAACCATTACCTTAAGCCCTCTATATGACGAGTTAGGGCATCAAATATTACCTAAACGAACCGTTCACTATGATCATTTAGTTATTGCCATTGGCAGTGTCAGTAACGACTTCAACACCCCGGGTATTAAAGACCATTGCTTTTACCTTGATTCAAACCAACAAGCCGAGCGTTTTCAACACGCCTTACTAGATAACTTTACTCGCCTTCATCAAGACGACGACCCATTGCATTCATTAAACATTGCTATTGTTGGCGGTGGGGCAACTGGCGTTGAGCTCTCAGCTGAGTTGTATCATGTTTCTGATTTACTCAAAATATACGGTTTAACCAATATGTCGGCGAAACGCTTGCACATACATTTGATTGAAGCGGGTCCCAGAATTTTACCTGCCCTGTCTGAGCGAATTGCTAGCTCAGCCAAACGTGAATTATTAAGATTAGGGGTTACCGTACGAGAAAACACCCAAGTTAAACAAGCAACCGAGCATGGCTTTATCACTAATAATGACGAGCAAATAAATGCGGATATTATGGTATGGGCAGCAGGAGTAAAAGCCCCTGACTTCATTAAAGAGCTAGACATATTTGAGCTGACACGTAGCAATCAAATAAAAGTGAATGATTACTTACAAAGTAGCCTAGACCCTCAAATCTATGTGCTTGGTGATTGCTGCGCGTTTACCCAAGACGATGGGACGCAAGTGCCGCCACGCGCACAATCGGCTCATCAAATGGCGCAATGCGTTGAAAAAAATCTAATTGCTACACTACGTGAGCAGCCCCTGAAAAAGTTTGAATATAATGACCATGGCTCACTGGTAAATTTATCGCGCTACAGTACGGTGGGCAGCTTGATGGGTAACCTAACCAGTAGTAGCTTTTTTATTGAAGGTAAAATTGCCCGCTTTATGTATATTTCACTATATAGAATGCATCAGCGCGCTATCCACGGCAGTGCCAAAACCTTTGCTTTGTGGATCAGCGAAAAGGTGCTGCGTGTTGTTCGCCCAAAAATGAAACTACACTAAATAACCTGAACTCCGGATAATAAACATAAATATCATTTTGATTAAATATGTTAGTAAATCTCTTAACTAGATTTCAGGTTAAATAGCTACATCAGCCGCGGTAATAAATAAGATTAAACAAATATTTATTACCGCCGTCTTTAATTTTTCACAATTCCCATATAAATTTACATAAACCACTCACGGAATTTAGTAATGACCTTTAAAACGCTTATTTTTAATTTTGATGGTACCGGCAGTGAACCCCGCGACGCAGACCAGTTTAGTACAGAGCATTTTAAAGAAGACGCCAGTATTTCTAATATTCTAAAACTACACTTATTGCTCGGCGGTAAACTTGATGATTCACCCACTACCCCATTTTCACAGCAACTAAGCTTTTATTACCAAGGCATAGGCACCAAAGGAAGTCGTTTAAAACGAATTTTAAATCAAACACTTGCCCCACGTTCTGAAGATGTGGCCAGCATTTTGACTCAGGCTATCACAGATTTTAAGCAGCATTATCAAAGTGGCGATACTGTTCTACTTACCGGTTTTAGCAGAGGCGCTGCATTAGCAAGGCGTTTTGCTAAATGCCTAGAGCCATTAATAAATGAGCAAGTATATTTGTGTGTTTTTGACACCGTGGCCTCAATTGGCCTGTCAAAGATAAATAAAGCGACCCGTGGCGCAGAGCATGTGGTTTTTGAAAACCATACTATTGCCAATAATGTAGCTGGGGCCCTGCATTGTGTTGCGCTTGATGAGAAACGACGGGCCTTTGAGCCCACATTAATGAATCAACAAGCAAACATTACCGAGCTGTGGTTTGCAGGAGCCCACTCCGATGTAGGAGGAGGCTACTATCGCGATGGGCTTGCCGATATTTGCCTGCGTTATGCGCTTGAGTGGCTCATTGCTCAGCCGCTATCGGTTTCGTTATTAACCAGTCATGACATAGACTATGAAAACCTTTTACCTGAGAGTAACTTGGTTGCCCAAGACGATGTGACTGTTATTCCCGATCCACTGGCGCTAAGTCATCAGCAAAATTACTTTTGGTTAAACCCATTTTTCAAGCTGGTTGATAGGCAGTGCTGTGTATTAATTAACGATGAAATTAGCCACAACGCTCCATTAATACATCACAGTGTTGCACAGCGAATTAATAAACTAACCAGCTATCGCCCTGAATCGTTAAAAAATATACATTATAAAATGATTTACAGCGATGACAGTACACTAAACTTTATGGGGCTAAGTGCTCATATAATGCTCGCCAATCAAAATATGAGCTTACTGAGTGTTAATCAAAGCAAAGATGTGATGGTGTACGCTAGTGAAGCCTACAACGCTACCGGCTTAATGCTTGCCCAAGATGCAACCTATCGCTTTACTCCTTACCCGAACCAATTTTGGTATGACGATGGTGTAAAGTGCCCTCCTTCTGGCTGGCATCGCGATAATGTGCAACTCGGCGTTAAAGAAATCCCTATGGCATTACTTGAGCCATTTAGGCGTTTAGCCACGGCGCAGTGGTTTAGCTTAATAGGAACAATTGGCCAAAGCGATGACCATGCATTTGAAATTGCCGAAGGCGTTGAAATAACCATTAAAAAATCAGGAGAATTTTGTCCATTTGCTAATGATTTAAGTCGTTTTTATGGGGCGAATGCTGGCAGAATAAAGCTCAAGGTAACACGCTTAAGCTGATAAAGTGCCCTAATAATCAGTGCACTTTATACTGCAAAGTGCACTGAGCTAGGGATAGCTGGTGGATGTTATTGCTTTTTCATTTTATGCCCTTTCACGGCATAAAATAATATAAATAAGTAACAAGGTAACAATACAGAGTAGCCAGTTTGTAGCGAGGTAAAGCCGCTCAGTAAGCCCCATAACACCGGACCAAATGCACCGCCCGCTATACCCATTACTAACAGTGCTGAGCCTGTGCTGGTTAGTTTACCTAAACCCGATAACGCAAGTGGGAAAACCGCCGGCCAAACAATGGCGTTTGCTAAGCCTAAAAAGGCAATTAGCAGTAAAGCATCTGGTAAATTAGCGCCTCCTAAAGGTACCAGTATGGCATTGGCAATAACAAAAGACTGCGCATCAATAAACAAAATGCACAGGGTGATCACAATACCCAATACAGCCGATGCTGTTAAGGCCGCTTGTTGAGAGATAAATTTAGGGATAAGTAAAATACCTAAAATATAACCAAACACCATAAACATCATAGTGTATGAAGTCATTACCCCATAGTTTTCAATACCCAGCGATAGTGCAAAAGTACCTATGGTATCGCCAGCAATAACCTCTACCGCAACATACAAAAAGATAGCAATTGCACCTAACACCAAGTTTGGATGAGAGAGTGTTTCACGAATTTCACCTTTGTCGTTTATTGCTTCTACTTCATCATTGATAAGCTCAGGCAGCGGAGACTTTTTAACCGCAAAAGCTAATACACCAATAAATAAGGCCATGCCTAAGTAAGGTAAAATAAGACCATTTGCCATATCATCAACTTGCTGTTGGCTTAGCTCTGTGCCTACCGTACCGGTAAAGTTACTTAAAATTAAGGCGGTAAATACCATCGGTGAGATAACTCCCGCGCCTTTATTTAAAATCCCCATAATACTAATACGTACAGCCGCCGATTCTTCTGGCCCTAAACGAACTACATATGGGTTAACCGCGGTTTGTAATAAGGTTTGCCCTGCGCCCATTACCAACTGCGCTAGTAAAAATAAAGGAAAAAACTGCGACATAGCAGCAGGAATAAACATTAAGCCTGCTAGCATCATACAGCCCATCCCCAATGCCATACCGTTTTTGTAGCCGACCTTTTTGATCAGTACTGCCGAGGGCAGCGCGGTAAATGTGACCGCAATATAAAAGGAAAATAAAATTAACGACCCTTGAAATGGGGTTAATTGTAAAATTTGACTTAAGTAAGGCATTAACGAGCCATTAAGCCAAGTAGCAAAGCCCAGTATAAAAAATAATACCGCTACAATGGCCATGGGAACCACGCTACTATTTTTGGACGTATCCATAACATTGGTTGTCATGTTATTTTCCTTTATTTATATTTATTATGTTGTTAACAAACCTGAGCGCCGCCAATCCACGTGCTAATGACTTGTTGTTGTGTGTTTAATTGTACAAAATCTGCTGGACTACCCAATATTAATCGCCCGTGTGTGGCAGGCAACTTTAAATACTGAGCAGGATATAAACTCGCCATTTTAAGCGCTTGCGCTAATGGCTGCTTTAAATGAGTTACAGTGTTTCTAACAGCGTTTGCCATATCAAGCGCAGAGCCGGCCAACTCACCTGTTGTAGAGGTGAGTTTACCATTCTCTAAGGTGACAGTTCGGTCAAAAAAAGCAAACTGAGTATCATCTGTTCCCACTGGTGGCATCGCATCAGTAACTAAAAATACGCGCCCCATTGGTTTTGCTTTTAATGCCAGTTGGCATGCTGCGTAATCAACATGATGGCCATCAACAATTAAGCCACAATAAGTATCATCATTTAATAATGCACAGCCAACCACTCCCGGCTCACGCCCTTGTAGTGGTGACATAGCATTATACAAATGCGTAAATCCGGTTGCCCCAGCATCAACGCCCTGTTGAGCCTGTTCAAAGCTTGCGTTGGTATGACCTAAACAAACCTGAATCCCTAAATCGCACATTTTGGTAATATCGCTTGGTAGTACATTTTCAGGCGCTAAGGTGACTACGACTTTACCTAAATCTTGACGAGATAACACCTGCCACTCTTGTTCAGAAATAGGACGAATAAAATCAGCGCTGTGAGCCCCCTTTTTTGCCACTGACAAATGCGGCCCTTCAAAGTGAATACCAATAATACCTGGCGTTTGTTGGGCTATCGCCTGAGCAATTACATCGGCTGCTTGGCGCATTACTTCTACAGTGTCGGTAATTAACGTTGGCAGCATAGCAGTTGTACCGTATTTGGCATGTGCTAGCAGTATTTTTTTAACCCCTGCAACACTGCTAGTACGGTTAAACAACTCACCGCCACCGCCATTAACTTGTAGGTCAATAAAGCCAGGTGCGACTAAACCCGTTAGGTGCTCGTCTGCCTGCTGTACGTTATCATCTATTGCCGTAATAATACCCGCATCAACGCTTAGCACTTTGTCGTTAACAAAGTGCTCGCCATCAAAAAGCTCTGCTACATGAATTCGTTTAACTGACATTTATAATGTCCTTGTTACTTTTTTAAGCCCCTTTGGCTCATCAGGATTAAAACCACGGCTTAATGCCACTTTTGCCACATCAAGATAAAAACGCTGTAATACTAAAAATGGCGCCAATCGCGGATGTACTTTAATACCTTGTTGGTTAAGGCTAATCACTTCTGCACCGCGTTTTTTGACCTCAGCAATTTGCTGCTGATGTGACTCTTTGGTTTCATCATCAACCGAACAATCTAAAATCACTAACCCTTGCTCAACTAAGGTCACCGGACCATGTAAAAACTCCGCACTACTAAATGACTCGGCATGAATAGCACAGACCTCTTTAAGCTTAAGTGCCATTTCTTTTGAGATAGAAAACCCTAAACCACGTGCCAATACCACCATATTCTTAATATTTGCAAACTCAGTAGGTTGTAGCTGAGTTGGCGAATCTATAATGGCATTAAGCGCGCTAGGTAACTCGTCAAGCCCTTGTAATAATGACTCATTTTGAGTCCAATTAGCAACAATATGTACTAGGGCTGATAACGTTGCCAAATAGCTTTTTGTTGCCGCCACCGAAATTTCATCGCCGGCTTTAAGAGGAACAAAATCATCGACTATGTCTTGTAGAGGTGACGCTTCATCGTTAACCAGCGCAATACAATAAGCGCCCGCCTCTTTCGCCATTTTTGCCTGGGCAAGAATGTCTGGGCTGCGTCCTGATTGAGAAATTACAATCACAACAGCGCCTTCAAGCTTTAATGTTTTACCATATACACTCGCCACTGATGGCGCTGCTGAACTGACCGGTACACCCGCTTCAATTTCAATTAAATACTTACCAAAAACGCCAGCATGATCTGATGAACCGCGACCAATCATCATAACCACCTTAGGGGCCATATCGCGAAGCTTATGACCAATTTTTTCCACTAAAGGTTGGTTGGCAATAATTTGCTTTTCAATAACATTTGGCGTTTGCGCCGCTTCTTTTTCCATTAGTGTGTTAAACATCATAACTCCTGGCTGCTGTAATTAACGTGCTGTTGTTTAGCGTAAAGTACAGACCCCATTTCTGGTGACGATAATGGGGCTGATAAAATAGCTTGTATGTCTGGGTCTAACCATGTTGTCATCACGGTTGATAAGCCACCAATAAACGAAAGCCTTGGTGGGTTTTTATCTAATAATTGTCGTGCAATGTCGCTTAAATAAGCGCCACCTTCTTTTAAAATGGCAATTGCTGTGGCATCGTTCGCCTGTGCTGATTGAAAAACACAACCTGCAAGTTGCGCAAAAAAGGCTGCAGGCTTATTGGCAATCACTTCAACAAGTTGCATTGCATCGCTGACTTCTAAATACTTCATTAACAAGTTAGTAAGCGCACCACTTGGAATTAATTTATCTAGGCTAAGCAGCACATACTGACAAGCAGTAAAGCCAATCCATGCACCACTGCCTTTATCACCATGTGGAAAGCCATGACCACCAATCATAAACGATTGGCCATTAACGTATGAAAATCCACACGAGCCAGTGCCAGCAATCATCACTGCGCCATCCTCGCCCTGATGAGCGCCCATACAAGCAATAAGTAAATCAGTAGTTAAGTGCATGGTTTTAAATGGGTGTTGCCATTGTGTCATTTGATTATGCAAACTTGGTAAGTTAACCCCTGCTAGGCCAACCCCTGCAATAAGCTCAGATAAAGGCGTATCTTTAAGCCCTGCATCTTGTAATGCTAAACGCGCTGATTGCTCAATAGAATGAGTTGCTTGATTAAAACCATGTAACGGGTTACCTGGACCTGCCACACCGGTGCCGACTATGTTATTACAGCTATTGACGATAATTGCTTTACATTTAGTGCCGCCGCCATCGATCCCCACAAAGAGTTGATTGTTTTTAATATTGTTGGTGATCATTTTTGCCTCTTAAGTTGTTCGACCGTTTTGCAAAACACTAAAATAAAGCCGGACTGTCATACTGTATGAATCTTATACTAGCACAAATGACAGCGTTGTCATTATTTTTATTTACAAATAAATAACTTCTTCAATCGTCAATAGTTTAACGGAAAACGCACCTTAACGGTGCGTTACTTTAAGCTTTCTGCTTACACGACTAGCTGATGGAGTCTTAGATCGAACCCATACATCTTGTGTTACTTTGACAGGTTGTGTGTAGGTTTGCCATTGCTCATCACCTTGTTTGTATTCAATCACTAAACCAGGGTAAGCAATATTGGCGTACAACATACTATTCTCAATTTTAGCACCTGCATTTGCAAGACGATAATGCACATCAGCACGTTCTAATTTGGCAAATTCTTTTAGCCCCATGGTAGCAGCAAAAGTTTGCCATTGCTGATCGCGCTGCTGTTTTAATTCAGGGCTAAAGCGATTTGTTTGTTGGCTGTAAACAAAGCCATTGTGATCATACGGTACCGCCCAATCTGCTTTATGCCAAGCGCGCTGTGCCAGCGATAATAATCGTGGGAATAGCTTATATTCAGCCATATTATTGGTACGCGTATTTTCGCTCCATAATTGACCCTGAATACCCACAAAACGTTTATCTTTAGCTAAAGGCGCGGATACGACCTTGCCTTGCTCATCATGCTGTAATGTGTCATCAGCTACATAAGGCTTATCTTCTCTATCAAGCCAAAACTCAGCATGAATAGGCAAATTATCTGGCATAAACTGAAATATTTTCTCAGTATTTATGTGCCTTGAAGCCCAGTAATAACCATGCTCTTGTGGGTCTGCCTCATACGGAAAGTCAAAATACAGCACATCTGGCGACGAAAGCACTGCTTGCCAATTTCTATTGGCAAATTCATGTGCACGCTGATGGCCATTCCACATTAATAAATCCCAAATATTACCTTGCACAACCTCTGGCATATTCTCTGGGTTAGTATGCGATAAGCCATCGCTCCATGCTGCGGTTTCAATATTCATATCAGCCAACATATTCGCGATACGTTCAATAAAATAACTGCCCAGCTGACCTGCTTCGGTAATTTCTAACTTATTTTGTTTAATAAAATCAGCACAAGCAGGTGAATCGACCCATGCTCCGGCGGTTTCATCGGCACCTATGTGATAACGAGTTAGCGGATGCTGTGCCTCACTATGAATACTTTTTACTTGTTCCATTACTTCACGGATAAACGCATAAGATGAGTCTAAACACACATTAATGGTATTGTCGTTGTAGTGCTGTACCGACGAATAGAGCGTTGTATCAAGCGGGTCATAAAGTAAAAACTGTTCGGCTTTTTGTTTATCGCCTTGTTGTATATATTTATTATAACGCGCTTGCATGGATTTAATCGCAGCGCGAGAATGTCCTGGCATATCAAGCGATGGGATCACCTGAATGTGACGCGCACTGGCCGCTTTAAGTATTTCTTGGTAATCAGCTACCGAATAATAGCCGTTTGCTGCACTTGAAGTATCAAGCCCTGCGCCTAGCTGTGGCATTAAACATTGCTGCTCGCTTTGATCAAAACAACGCTTTGCACCTATATCTGTAAGTTCAGGCAGTGATGGAATTTCTAAACGCCAGCCTTCATCATCACCTAAGTGTAAATGTAGCTTGTTAAGTTTATAAGCAGCCATTTGATCAAGTAACTTTAAAATAAAGCCTTTATCACGAAAGTTTCGCGCTACATCAACCAATACCCCTCTAAACTGATAATGCGGTGCATCAATAACTTCTCCCACAGGTAATATATTACTGTTAACCTGATATAAGCTCGCTAAACTTTGCAGAGCATAAAAAACACCCGTTTCGTCAACTGCATCGATTACAACCTCATCGGCTTTAATTGCTAATTTATAACTACCATTAAGCTGATCTTTTTTAACAGTGGAATTAAGTGTGACCTTAATTGCCGCTGCATCATCGCTTAAATTAATACCTAGTAGTTCAAGCCGCTCGATTGCAGCCAATACACTTGATTTATTAACTTCTGCATAATTAATATTAAGCCCTTGGCTAATATCAAGCGTTTGAGTTTGACTAAACTCGCTAACGCGTGGGGTGGGTATAATTTGCTTAGCAATGACATAACTTGCTTGATTTTGCGAGGTTAAGTAAGCTGAAAAGTCATACTTTTCATTACGCTCAAACAAGCGCTCAGCAGTAAGCCACTGTGTTTTGTCGCCCGCAGTACGTTTAAACTGACGAGTGTAATCGGTATAAGGTTCTACATGAGGTAATAGCTCTAAGCCAGTCTCTGTATCAATTTTAGGCTTTGTACTTTCAATCACTTTAGCGGTGTCGTTATTATTCACCACGATATAGTTAGGAATAGCGTCGCTTTGCGATAATGACCAAAAATGCGCATAAAAAGTAATCGTTTTAGTCTCACCGGCTTTAAAGCCAGTAAACCCATCTTTAAGCTCAATGACATGAATATCGCCATTAACGTGTTTAATAGTAAATTCATCGCTAATCGACTTTTGTATAGGCGTAATTTGACTAAAGTAAATTTTCCATTGGTTAAGGTTAATTGCCGAGTTGGCAGTTAAATGTAAATTCGCTTTAAAACAGTGACCGTTTTCAATATCTGGATCGCACTGTGCTGATGGGCGGTTATCAACTTGCTGATATTTTATTTGTAATGTGTTAGCAAGTAACTCCACCGCACTATCGTTTGCAGGCCTTAGCTGAACCGATGCCGTATTTTGTCCTTCAACATTGCCCTGACATGCACTTAAACCTAGTGCTAAGCAGCATGCTGTCAGTAATGATTGAATCTTCATTCGCTACTCTCCCTTTATTATTAACTTAGTCACTCAAGCATCTCTTTCAAATGCTAAAAATTAAGCCGATTTTTCAATGCATTTATTCTTAGTGCGGTTAGTTTATAATGTACCATCAGCTAAAAAATATTTTATGCTTTAAATTAATCACTATTCATATCTAGTAATTGCTACCTTAGCCAAACAATCCACTACGTAGGTTCTAAATAATAATTAACATTGCGCTTTAATTTATGACAACGCTGTCATTTGACTGTTAATGTATCCTTTTTTTTCTTTTATAGCTACATAGGGGGCAAAAAAGATACAAAAAATTTACATGCATACGTCTTTTTTTATTTTAAATCACTGTATTTAAATGAGATTTAAATATTACTAAATCATTACCTGAAACTTTATCTACCATTCTCTCAAGAAAGGCGTATAAATTAACTGTTAAAATTCAATGATGTCTTTATAATTTAGTCGTCAAATAATAAAAACCGAGTACTGTTAACCGCTTTTGCTGTAGTCGTTAACCGATAAAGATAAATTAGTATAGTACCCAAAATGATATGTAAAGGTCTATTAAGCCGATGAGAACAACAATAAACGACGTGGCAAAAGATGCCGGAGTATCAATAAAAACGGTATCAAGAGTAATAAATAACGAAACCTCGGTCCGTGACAACACCCGTGAAAAAGTCATGGCGTCGGTCGAAAAGTTGAACTTCCAGCCAAACTTAGCAGCAAGAAGTCTTGCAGGAACAAAAGCTTACAGCATAGCTTACATTTACGACAATCCTAATGCGTACTACATTATCGACATGCAAAATGGTATTTTAGATGCGTGCAAAAAGCAGGGGTTTGAACTACTTATTCACCCATGTGATGCCAAAGAAGCGCATATTTTTGATGAAATTACTAATATGATCAAACGCACTCGTATCGCGGGAATCTTACTCACCCCGCCCTTTTCTGAAATGCCTGAGTTTGTTGAAAAGCTAACTCAACTAGACCTAAAAGTTGTGCGTATTTTATCAGGGCACAACGCGCCTGATTCATTAACACCCTGTATTATGATTGACGATAATCTCGCCTCAAAGTCAATTACTGAGCATCTAATTAATAACGGCCACACGCGCATTGGCTTTTTAGCCGGTGGCAGCGAGCATAACTCGACCAAAGAGCGCTTGGAAGGTTACAAAGCGGCGCTAACCCAATACGACATTCCTATAGATCCAAGCTTAATTATTGATGGCGAATATTCATTTGAGTCGGGGGTTGAGGGCGCTAAAACACTCATTAGCCAAACAAATAGGCCAACCGCTATCGTCTCATGTAATGATGAAATAGCCGCCGGTGCGTTATTTGCAGCCAGATTAATGAACATTGATATACCCAGCGAGCTTTCTATAACAGGGTTTGAGGATAGCCCATTCTCGCGTCAAACATGGCCAAAACTCACCACGGCTCATCAGCCAAATAATAAAATTGCTGAAGATGCGGCTAGCTTATTAATAGCCCAAATTCGTAATGGCAATGACCGCGATATTATAAAACTATACACTCCTGAGCTCGTCGTTAGAGACTCTACCGCACGCCCTCTTTAGCTTAGGTTAACCATATAATTCACTTCTGCGCTGTAACAAAGGGTCAGCGCAGAAGTGAATTAAAAACGGCCTACTTTTTGAATATACCTTCTGTATTACTGAGTTTATTTACAATAAAAAGCGCGGTAAGTTAAAACTTATCGCGCCATTACAAACTCTTCGAAGGTTAAAGCCACATGAGTTATTTTAGTAAATGAAAATTACCCCTCACTTATCGCTGTATTTAAACCGGCCTCAGCATCAGCGAGCATAGCAAACTCCTCATCTGCACTTTTGGCCACTAAATGTTTAGAGCTAAAGCCAAAGTAATACGCCGCACCGACTATAAACAGCACCATAGTGTATAAAAAAGCACGGGGGTCAAAGGCGTACACGCCAGTCAAAGCAATCAAGGATAAACACAATGCTATGCTTGAAGTGACAATGCCGCCAGGCGTTTTATAAGGTCGAGGTAAATCAGGTTGTTTTAAGCGCAACATTATATGACTGAACGCCATTAACGCATACGATACCGTTGCCCCCACTACCGCCATAGCTAACATTAAATCGCCCTCACCACTTAGTGAAGCTAAAAAACCAAATACAGCAGGAACAATAAGCGCTCGTGCTGGCACTTTACGCGCTGTGGTAATTGATAACGAACGCGGTAAATACCCCGCACGCGATAACGCGAACACCAATCGACTATAGCCATAAATAATAGAGAAAAATGAAGCCACCAGCCCCGCTAATCCCAGTATATTAACCACGGTTGCTAAATCGCTATTGCCCGTCGCATTTAACGCATCCACCAGCGGAACTGCGCTAGCGCCCATTGCTGTTGCACCTGCTGCGCCGGGTACTAACACAACCACTAATAACGCGGTAAACAATAAAAATACCATGGCGCCAATAATGCCTTTAGGTACATCTTTAGCCGGATCTTTTGCCTCTTCAGCCGCCAATGGCACGCCTTCAACCGCTAAAAATAACCACATAGCAAAAGGTAAAGCTGCCCATACCCCATACCAACCCAAAGGTAAAAATTCATTCGCACCTGCGGCATCTGTTACTGCAACATCAAATAAATTGGTAGCATCAAAATTTGTAATTAAAACCACTGCCGTTGCAACAATAGCCAGTACCGCTAAACCGCTTATTACCATCATTACTTTTAGCGCTTCACCTACTCCAGCTAAATGAATACCTACAAACACCAAATAAAATAGTGCATAAACCCATGGGCCATTGAACCCCGTTAACGCCTCCACTGCAGAGCCAATAAATATCACAATGGCGGCCGGTGCTAACGCATATTCAATTAATACCGCAAGACCGGTTAAATAACCACCCGTTGGCCCCATTGCTTGACGAGCAAAACTATAACCCCCTCCAGCAGCAGGAATAGCAGCCGACATTTCAGCCAGCGATAACACCAAAGTTAAATACATAATCGCCATTAGCACTGCCGCTATCGCGAAGCCGCCCCAGCCAGCTTCTGCAATACCAAAGTTCCACCCAGCAAAGTCACCTGAAATCACATACGATACCCCTAACCCTGCCAGCAATAACCAACCTGCAGTGCCACCTTTGAGCTGCCTTTTTGCTAAGTATTCTGAATTATTAGTAGACATAACATCCTCTTTATCGATATTTCATTTTTATTGTTAATTACCGTTATTCCGCATTTAAAAAATGACGGCTCGATTGTTGATGCTCAATCACATCATCCTGTGTCCGATCTTTTAAGTTCACTCCTGTTAGTTTTAATGTTTTAGCTTCATTTAATAAGTAGGCTGCCCGACTTGCCGCATCAATATAGGTCAAACCAGCAGGACGAATATTAGATATACAATTACGCAGCGAATCGTTAAGCCCTGTTTTAGGCTCCCAGGTTAAATAAAGCCCCAAGCTATCTGGTGAGCTAAGCCCCGGGCGTTCACCAATGAGCACCATCACAATTTGGGCATTCAATAACTCACCAATATCATCACCAATGGCTACTCGCCCTTGTTCAACTAAGGTGATTGGAGCAAGAGTAAGAGGCTTATTAACGCTCAACTGTGAAAGTAATTCAGTTATAAAAGGAGCTGCATTTTTTTGAACCGCCAACGATGACAAACCATCAACGACCACAATGGCTAAGTCATACTTTTCTTGGGTGCTTTGCTGTTGCTCAGCAACAAAATCAAGTAATAATTGACGACTATGCTCATTTAGCTTTCGACCTAAATCTGGTCGTTGTAAATAAGTAACTCTATCAACCGCTTGGCTATGTAAATGCAATACACGCGCATTAGCTGCATTAACAGTCGCTAACTTTGCTTTCATTCCATTGATATCAAGTGGAAAATTGACTGCATCGCGCGCTTGCGCATGCGACAGTTGAAACGCCAGCATTTCAGAGGTTGGTAAACTAATACCCGCTCGACCAAGTCCTATGCGGGCATCAGTAAACTGGCGTAAGTCACGCCATGGGTTGTGTACCACATTGCCATTATTTTTATGATCAATATTAGCAAGGTCATTTGATTTAAAATCTGCAGTCATGAACGGCCTCCCGCCAGTGCATCTAACGGCTTAGCAAATGCCGCGGGAAGACTGTGCGATAAAGTAACATCGCTACTGTTTTTCATAATGTTCATGTTAGTAAGCCACTTTTCAAATTCTGGCGCGGGACGAGAGCCTAGAACTCGGCGCACGTATAACGCATCATGAAATGAGGTAGTTTGGTAATTGAGCATAATGTCATCGGAGCCCGGAATCCCCATCACAAACGAGCACCCAGCTACACCAAGCAGCGTAAGTAAATTATCCATATCATTTTGGTCAGCCTCGGCATGATTGGTGTAACACACGTCACATCCCATCGGAATACCCAGTAATTTGGCACAAAAATGATCCTCAAGCCCCGCGCGGGTAATTTCTTTGCCATCAAATAAATACTCCGGGCCTATAAATCCCACCACCGTATTAACTAATAGCGGATTAAATTTTCGTGCAACGGCATACGCGCGAGTTTCGCAGGTTTGCTGATCTAGCCCGTGATGAGCATTAGCCGAAAGCGAGCTGCCTTGCCCTGTTTCAAAATACATCACATTATTGCCTACCGTGCCACGCTTTAGACTCAGCGCGGCATCTTGTGCCTCAGCTAAAGTATTTAAACTAAAACCAAAACTCGAATTGGTGGCTTCTGTTCCACCAATAGACTGAAACACTAAATCAACTGGCGCCCCCGCTTCTATGCATTCAATCGTATTAGTGACATGGGTAAGCACACAGCTTTGGGTAGGAATTTCATATTTTTGAATCACCTCATCCATCAATGTCATCAATTTAATAGCCTGCGCCACGTTGTCGGTTGCGGGGTTTATACCTATCACCGCATCACCATTACCGTACAGCAACCCATCTAAAATACAGGCGGCAATGCCGTTAATATCATCTGTTGGGTGATTAGGTTGTAAACGCGTGGATAAATGCCCAGGTAAACCAATGGTGTTTCTAAATGCACTGGTTACATGGCATTTTTTAGCAATAAGGATAAGATCCTGATTACGCATTATTTTGCTAACAGCCGCAGCCATTTCCGGAGTGATCCCCTGTCTTACACTTGCAAGTACCGAGGGAGTTGCAAAGTCACTTAACAACCAATTACGAAAATCTCCCACGGTTAAATGAGCAATCGCCATAAATGCATTAGCATCGTGATCGTCCATAATTAAGCGAGTTATTTCATCGTCTTCATAAGCAATCAGTGCCTCATTTAAAAATGCCTTCAACGGAATATCCGCTAAGGTCATTTGAGCAACCGCTCGCTCTTGCGCTGATTGTGCAATAACACCCGCTAACCTGTCACCTGAGCGATGAGGAGTGGCTTTTGCCATTACTTGCGCCAAATTTTTAAAATTATACACCTGCGTGCCCAGTGTATATCGGTGCCTTTGCCCCATGATCTACTCCACATAACAACTAGTTCAAACCTTGGTACAGGTTTTGCTGACCTATAAGCTATAAATCAATTTTGTTTAGTTTCAAGAGAGCTTAATTCATACCAAGACACTATCGAATTTTGGCAAATCTTCATTTTTAGCTTTATTTCATATAGTTAACTATAGTTACAGGTGGTAACTTAATCTTAATAAAAATAAAAAAGCAAAGAGTAACTCCATTATGACGCAGCAAGATTTAGCTAGCGCACCACAAAAGAGCATGGTGCATACCCAAGATATAGATGAGCAAGCGCATAATCTAACGCAGTGGCAGCAAAAATATGATCAGCTCAGTGATGGGCGATTTTTTGGGTGTATAGAAAGCGTGGATTATTCTAATATTCATGCATTTGAAGAATACACAGAGCGTGCTCTTCACCAACAATGCGCAATAGCGCCACGATCTATTTGGCTTGGGATCCCAAAGCAGTCGCAGCAGAGCAAAATTAATGGCTTAAATGTGGCAAGTAATCAATTTATGTGTCGCACTAGTGAGAGTAACTTTGAGCTTATTACACCTGAGCAGTTTAATATTTATGGTTTAGTAATAGACATGCAATCGTTAGAACATATGGCTCAGATACAAGGGATGCACTTAAAAAATATAACGTCTTCAGATACTGAGCGACTGACAACATGCAACGCCATGCTAAAAAGTGCCCGGAGTATAATAAACAGTATGGTTAGCAACAACGCTTTTGGCCTAAATGCCGATTTACAGCAAGATATGCTTAATATGTTGGTATTACATTTACTAAACGAACAGACTCCGTGTCAACGCATCGCTCCCAGTTATAAACACCGCAAAGCGGTCGTTGATAAAGTTAAAGATTATATAAAAGCGCATCCACAAAACACGGTAACAATTACTCAATTATGCGAACTCACCTTTGTGAGCAGGCGTACCTTACAATATAGTTTTGAGAGTATTTTAGGGATAAACCCACTGCGGTTTTTACGTTTAACTCGATTAAATAATGTTAGAAGAGAGCTAAAATTAGCAAAGCAAGATAAACCCATTTCTGTGGTTGCTGCCAATTGGGGGTTTTGGCATGCAGGGCAATTTACCAAAGACTACACACAATTATTTGGTGAGAACCCTTCGCAAACAGTTAGCAACCATGCTTCTTACCTGAAAGATTCTAAATCGATAATACATGGATAACGAGGGTACGGCTTCGAGCTTCGAGCTTCGAGCTTCGAGCTTCGAGCTTCGAGCTTCGAGCTTCGAGCTTCGAGCTGCGGGAGGCGCTGCGCTGAAAGAATAGATTTAAGGGCTGATATGACTAGGTGCTAGACTGTTTGCACAAGCTCGCTACTCGTCACTCGAAGCCCGTTGCCTTCTCATTTACTCCTCATTCACTTCTCTTTGTGCAAACATGTTTTAAGTGATTAATTCACAAAGAGGTCATGAGACGCTGCGCGGAAAGAGAAGGCTAAAGGTGCTAGGTTGTGTTCGCTGCTCGTGACTCGAAACCCGTCGCTCGAAGCCAGCCTTATTCCGGTAAGTCAAAAGCCCTATTTGATCGGTGCTAATTAAGCCGCGATTAAATAGGACTCTTGTCCTGCATGTTTGTTGTTACGTTTAAACGAACCTTTACCTTTTTTAGCTTTAACCACTTGCGGTTTAAATACTTTAGAGGTTACCAGTGCCGCCAATGCGTTGTGCTTTATCACTCCTCGACCGGTGTCTACTGCGGATTTATTAACCGCTTTTGCTTTGCCTTTTTTAGCCATTTGTTTTTTCCTATTAGTAAAATGAGAGGGATACATATCCCACACTGATATTGATGGCGATTGTATGCTTAATTTTCAAGCATGCAACCATTTTTAATGTCTTTTTCAATGTTTTTTAAGCATAAAAAAAGCGCCGTTTAAAACGGCGCCTTTGCTGGTTTAACTTAACCTAAAAATTAAAAATTAAAAACTAAAGCTTAGTTTTGCATAGTAACTACGGCCATCAAAACCGTATGGTACTGCACGTAGCGGGTATTTAAATGCCCCATTTGAGATCGCATTTAGTACTTCATCATCACCTAATTCATCCGGTGTTTCATCAAATACGTTGTCTGCTCCAACCGATAACGAAAACATCTCATTAATTTCATAGCTTACGTTTAAATCTACGAGTACTGCAGTCTCTACGGTACTCGTCGCTTTAAACGAGCCATCTGTTGCAAGCTCAATATGGTCATTACCAAAGTACTTCACATCAGTTTCGCCAAAGTAATTAAAGCGGATCATTGCGCTGTAGGCATCACGCTCATAATCAAAGGTAAGCGTCGCACGTTCACCCGGTTGTCCGTCGGTTAAAAAGCTACTTTGAATGTCATCAAGTGCTACACTTTTTGGAATGCCGGGAGCTGCATTCACACTATCAATTTGAGTTTCGTTTAAATTACCCGCAAACGTAGCAGAAAAATTACCGTCATATAAATCAGTGCGGTATGACGCAATAATGTCCACACCTTGAGTGGTTGAATTCACTGAGTTTGAAAAGTAATTCGCCTGCACCGCACCCGTTGCTTGCAGAGCAGCAACCGCCTCAGGACTAAACGCCACATCATCAGCCGATAACAAGCTGCCTAATGTAATACGGTCTTCAATTTCTACACGGTAAAAATCCACCGTTAACGATAAATCACTGGTCACATCGTAAACAAAACCGGCACTGTAGTTAGTTGATGTTTCAAGCTTTAATGTATCAACGCCTAAAGCAGCAGGAAATGCAGAGCCCGTTGTCGCAGTAAACGACTGACTTAACGTGCCGTCAGACCCTAAGTTAGTGGTAAACGCAGTGTAACCACTTTGCTGTAATGATGGCGCTCTAAAGCCCGTTGATAACGCACCACGTACTGCAAAGTCATCATTAAATTCATAACGTGTTGCTACTTTACCTATGATGTCGTCACCCGCATTCGAAAAATCTTCATAGCGAAGAGCACCGCTCACATTCCATGCATCGCTTAACATGGTTTCTGCATCTACATATACTGCGTAACTATCACGATCGCTTTTGTTTGAAGCTTCAGGACGAAGACCGTTATAAGCTTGAAAACCACATTGTGCAAATTGACTCGGATCGTTCACCGATGGGTATGAGGTATCCGTGTTGGCTGCTCCACATGCGTATGATGCCACCTCACCTGGTACAATTTCATAGTTTTCTTTACGGTATTCAGCGCCAATTGAAACATAAACAGGCTCACTGCGACCAATATCAACAATTCCGTTTATATCTGCATTAAACGTTGTTTGATCAAATCTAAAGCCACCCGAATAACCCTCTGTTGGGCCAGCATTCGCGGCTATATCGGCATCGCTTGCACCCGGATTATTAAATAAATACTCCGCCGCGTATGACGCATTTAAAGTATTTCGTGAGGTAAAATCGTATTGATTTTCACCGTAAACAGCAGAAACATCGTAGGTCCAATCAGAGTTAATTTCACCTTTAAAACCAACTGCTACCGAAATATCTTGTGCTTCATTGTCGATTTGCGGTAAAAAACCATCGCTGTAAACTTGCGTTACGTTTTTAGACGCTTCATTAAAGTTACGGTAAAAGCCGTTGCCTAGTGCCGTGCGCTCAGAGTAACCACCAAATGAGTAAAGCTCTCCTTCACCCATTGGCAGGGCCATATTGTAAAATACCGAAGTGAATTCACTCTCTGCATTACCTTGTCCCCAACGTACTTCGTCAGATAAAGTACCTGGTGCAACATTAAGTGACCCACCCGTATCTCGCTCTGCGCGGTTAGTTTTATCTGCATCACGGTACTCAAGCGATAAATTTATAAAACCGCCCTCATTACCTAATTCAAAACCACGGTTTAAACCGGCTGAAATTGTTTCTCCATCACCTTCTGCCGTTTCGCCATATTGTACGTAACCGGTGGTTAAATCTGTTGAATCATTAAGTGATAAGTTGATAACCCCTGCAATTGCATCAGAGCCATACTGAGCCGCCGCACCATCACGTAACACTTCAACACCTTTTAAAGCAATTAGTGGAATCGCATTCATATCAGTGCCGGCAGAGCCACCGCCCACAGTGCTTGTTAAACCAAAAATAGATTGATTATGGCGGCGTTTACCGTTTACTAAAACCAGCGTTTGGTCTGGTTGTAAGCCGCGTAATGTAGCAGGGCGAAATAAATCAGAGCCATCAGAAACCTGTGTTCGCGAAAAGTTAAATGACGGCGCCGTTGCCTGTAAGCTTTGCCCAAGTTCGGTAAAGCCGCCTTTGTTTAAATCATCTGCGTCAATTAAATCAATAGGTGATGATGACTCAGTGGCTGTACGGTTTGAAACTCGCGATCCTAAAACAGATATTTGTTCGATATTTTTTTCAGCTTTAGTTGGCGCTTCTTGTGCATTAACCATACTTGGCGCACTAAAGGCAAAAGCAACTGCTACAGCCAAGGTGTTTAAACGATATGTTGACATAATGATGACCCTGTTTTGTGTATTCTTATAATGTGTGTAGGGTATATGCATGTATCCCCTTGCCAACATCCTAGCAACATACACAAACAAAAAGAAACAAAAAATTTGACAAAATTGGCATAAGAATGCAAATAACTTTAAAAAAAGGAAAATAACACCTTTAAAAGCTCAAAATACGCCCAAATTAGCAATTTAATATCTCACCCACAGAAGTTAATGCAATGTTAACCATAAGGATTTTCTTTATAATTATTAAAAACATCAACGTTGTATGTTTTTCATACCGCACTGAGCGTAAAACGTACTTACAATAACGTTTTATACGGTTTTTATTAGACTAAAGTAGATAATAAAAAATAAGAAAGGGAACTCAGAAGAGATTATAAATAGGTGGTTGTGTAGAACAGCCCGTTTATTATACGTTATTTTATATAGGGCCTATTTAAGATGTATAACTATGCCAATCAAATTCACTAATAACATGGCAAAGTAAAGGGTCTACGCCTTTTGAGTCACAGTATGCACGTAATTGCATGGGGGGTTGCTCGTCAAAAATAATTTGCCAAACTATATACAACATGTGATTAAACAGAGTTAACTCATTATCATCAGTGCCATCTAAATCGTGGCAACTCATTAATAAGTTACATATTTTTGTGTCGTATCCCCATAACTTTAAAACGTAGGCAGAAATAAAATTGGCACTTACGTATCCATCGCTGATGGTTTGCGCATGCTCATCTGACACATCGCTTTGAGCTTGAGATAATAAAATGATCTTGCCGACAAAACTCAATAACGCCACTGAAAATAACAATTCTTGATCATGCAAGTTAAAACCAGCCAGCTTTGCAAAATCCTTAACACAACTAGCGTAATTCGCCGCTATATTCAATTGCTTTTCATGCACATCAACAGGAATAGACGATTCAAAGTTTTTAGCAACCAATAAAGAGGTGGTGATAGCCATTAATATCGTGGTACCGAGCCTCGAAACAGCCTCATCTATTGACGATGTTGGCCTTACAAAACCAAGATAAGCGGAGTTTGCAAGTTGTAACAATTTAGCCGTTATTATTGGCTCTTGAGAAACAACATGGGCAATATCATGTAAATCAAATTCATCGCTTTGTACTAAGTCTCTGAGCTCTTTTAAAATAAGAGGATAAACAGGAAAACTGATCATAGCCCCTAACTGTCTACGCACATTATAAGCAAAAGGCAATGACTTTAACGCCGCCACATTATTAAAAAGTGCAGCTATGTCTGCCTCATTAAACGGTTTAGCAAGATAAGCATGAACAATATTAGGTTGTTGTATCATAGTACTCAACCTCATATCACCGGTAAGTAATGCTCTAACCGGATAGGGGTTCTTTGAAGAGCATTGCTCTAAAATATCCAGCCCATTCATTTGCGGCATTAAATAATCACTCAATACTAAATCAACGTCTTTTATGGCACTTAAAAGTTGCCAAAACTCATCAATATCCGCAGTCGTTATGATATCAACCTCTGGGAATACTCGATGAATAGTTCTTTGCAATACTTTTAATAAAAAAGCATCGTCATCTAAAATGATTACTTTAATCGCTTTCATTTAGCACCTTGAGTGTTTGCATGGTTTAAATAATTACAAAAATCATCTGATTCTAAAGGCTGCGAATAGTAATAACCTTGTATGTAGTCACAGCCTAATTTTTTAATTACTTCGCATTCAAAGGCAGTTTCTACTCCCTCAGCTATCACTATAAGGCTGAGATCATGAGACATACGCGTAATATTACGAATCATACTTTGCATCGCTAAAGACGATTCAATATCAGTAATAAGCGCTTTATCCAGTTTAACCCCATCTACTGGCAGTTTAGAAAGGTAACCAAGTGATGAATAACCCACGCCAAAATCATCAATCAATAGCTTAACCCCTAACTTTTTTAACCTTTTTAATTGTTGTTCGCAAGCAGAAAAATCTTCTATCAAATAGGTTTCTGTTAACTCAAAAACCAACTGTGATGACTCTAAACCATTGCAGCTTAAACATTCCAGCACATAGTCAATCAAACCGGGATCATCTTTTAATTGCCTAGCAGATAAGTTAATAGCCAACACGTTCACACCTATATTGTTATCACCCCAATATTTTAGCGTTTTACAGCTTTGAGAAATAACCCAACGCCCTATTGGTATTATCTGGCCATCACATTCAGCAATCGGAATAAAATGAGCAGGAGGAACCCAACCATATTTACTTGGCTCATACCAGCGAATGAGCGCCTCAGCACTGTGTACTTGTCCTGTTTCAATGTTAACTTTTGGCTGAAAACGTAGTGACAGTTCATCTTTATTTACCGCGATTAGTAATAAACGGCTTAACTCAAAATTCTTTCTATAGTCGGCTACTAGCTGAGGATCAAACCGGGAAAAAATACGCTGCTGCTCACCTAATTGATAATTCAACGTCAACTGCATCTGATTTACGAGTTCTTTTCCTTCTAAATTATCCTCAGGAAACAAACCATACACACCATATAGCTGCACATGAGCGTCAATATATTTTCTGGGTAGAATTTTATTTAACTGCTCAATCGCTTTATTTAAATCACTTAAAACTTCACTATCAGATTTAATTTCCGGAACAAATAATACAAATCGATCGGCGCTCTTATGAAAAACTTTGACAGATTTCTCCGATACGCTTTTTAACACTTTCAAAACCAATTTTATAAGGTGGTTGCCATCTTCTGCACCTAGCAAATCATTAATTAATTGAAACTGGGCAATACCTATATAAACTAAGGCATAACATTTTTTATTCGCTTCACACAGCGTTAAATGGTGATAAAATTCAGACTCGTTGGTTACCACCGACTGTGTTCTAGTAAGTTGAAAAATGTTACTCATGCTATTTGAGTTGCTCGATAATTTTAAGAGTTGAAAATAATCATCATTTAAACAACGCTCTATCATAACTTCTTCGTTTTTAGCTAGATCAGAGGCGTGTGCATAATTAATAAAAAGTGTACTGCTTTTCTTATCAACAAATGACTGACTTACTGATTTGTTTTGAGCTGTATCTAAATAAGCGAGGTGTTTATTTTCATATAAATGAATATCTGGAATAATTTCAGCTGCAGGTGCATTAAAACGATTTATAATACCGTTATTGTCTATTTCTATTAAGCCAGACATACTGCCCATTAATAATTGATCTCTTACTCTTTTTGCTCGGCGCTGTTCATATTTAACTTTCGCTTCGCTGATGTTCTCAAGTAACTCACTATCGACCCATGGCTTTTCTAAAAAACGAAATACTAACCCCTGATTCAGTAACTCAACCACAGACTTAAAATCAGCATACCCACTCAGTACTAGGTTTACACTATCAGGCCAGCGACTTTTAACTTGGCGTAATAAATCAGCGCCGTTCATTTCTGGCATTCTAAAATCAGTAATGATTATCTCAATTTGATTAGCCGCTAATATTTCAAGTGCCTCAAAACCAGAGGATGCCGTCAGCACATCATAACCAGAACGAGCAAGTACTCGCTTTAAAGATTTCAATACATTGAGTTCATCGTCTACTAATAAAATTCGCAAAGCCACTATCTACACCTCAAAATGGGGTTGTACTCTTGCTAACTTGATTGTTCTTCTAAGTACCCTTTGCTAAGCAACCAAAAATGTTCACATCAGCACAAGTATGTTGTATCTAACTACATACGCAATAATGCCACTTAGCTGTAACTGTCTATCTAACTGATACCTTTTCAGATCACCTATATTGGTTTAAGGTTTCTATCATTAATAAGTGATTGCAATCACTAGATACAACTTAAACAAAAATGATACTTTTTAAAAATAAGCCATCCAGTTCACTTTATATAATAATAGTCTAGAATAAATTCTAAGTGATTATTTTTAGTTAAAAACATCCAGCGTTGTGGCTATTATTACCAAGGGGCATCTATGTTCGCCATTGAAACTTTTCACACTCACGGCAGCGATATAGATAAATTTATCAAACCTGTAAGTCAGTTTACAAACAACAGTCCCGATTTACTGCTCGGGTTTGCTACAACCGATACCATTAAATATCTTTATAATAGCCAGCCCAACGTGATAAAAAACACTCAAAATTGCTTAATCATCTCCTCCTGTCTTGGCTCATCAACCGAAAAAAATTTATCGTTAAATGAGCAAAGTATTAGTTTATTCTCTATCAAAGACTCAACGGGTCATTATGGAATTGCCAGTTGCAATACAACTAATAACCTAAGAGAAAATGCAGCTAACACTGTACTCCGAGCTATTGCTAATGCAGGCCAAACAGGACTCGCCCCAAAAATGGTCTGGTGCTTTCAAGTCCCAGGGAACGAAGAACTAGTGCTACAAGGAATCCAAGATGCTATTGGGCAGCGTATACCTGTTTTTGGAGGAAGTTGCGCTGATAACGACATTTCGGCAAAGTGGTGTTTCAGCGATACTAAAAATGTATACCAACAAGGTTTTATCATTGCGGTGTTATATCCGTCTGTAGAAACATTCGGCTTTTATAGTTCAGGCTACGATATAACCAACCAGCAGGGCATAGTTACCAATATTGAAGGACGTTTATTAAAAACAATCGATAATCAGCCCGCTTTTGATGTTTATAATCAATGGCGTAAAAACCTAGGGTTTGGACAGTTAAAAGCGGGAAATATACTTGCCCAATCAGCAATGACCCCGCTATCAAGAGCTTTTGCTTCAGATGATGAAATCCCACGATTATTGTTAAGTCATCCAGCTATAGCAAAAAATGGATCGTTAGAATTATTTTCTAACCTACATGTTGGCGATACGGTTTACCTTGCCTCAGGAAGCCCAGAGCAATTAATAAAGCGAGCTGATATGGTTGTCACCTCATTAACTAAATTGGCAGAACTCCATGCTATAAAAAATATTACCGGTGGTGTTATTATTTTTTGCGGTGGTTGTATGCTATCAATTAAAGAGGCAATGCACGAAGTAAAGCAATCTATTGAAACACAACTTCCCACTATTCCGTTTATTATAGGCTTTACTTTCGGGGAGCTCGGGACATTCAGCGATGCGACCAGTAAACATGGTAACTTAATGATCTCATGCGAAATTTTTGGTGACCCAATATGAGTAACAATGAAATACTGTTAGAAAAGCTACACTTATTACAAGTTCATAATTTAGCACTTGAAGAAAACCGTGCCTTTAATAGCTTGATTTTAAATGGTCTAGATATAATCTTAAAAAACGACAACACAGAAACCTTACTCACTGAGTTTTTTGATATTTTGCATCAGGCCATTGCCTTTTCTGCGGCTATTTTAATTAAAATAAATCCAAAAGATGTAATGGCTACGTTAATTACAGCGTCGCATCCGAATAGCGATGCAATAATTACCCAGCTGGAAGTACTTAATAGACCCGATAGAAATATTAAAAATATATTTAACTTACATCAACTCCCTAATTGGCAAGTAACCGACCCTTTTTGGCATTCGCAATATGCCATGCTCACCACTCCAGTAAATACAAGTACAGAGAGCTACCAGCTCTATATTTTTTCTGAAAAAATTGGCGCGTTTAATCAGCACGATATTACTTTAATGCAGCGCTTTGTCAGTTTTGCAGGTAATACGATTTCACAATTTGAAAAACGAAACTTACTTGTTAAACAAAAAGAAATGGAGGAAAAACAAAATAACATCGAGCAAGTGTTAATTAACTCTGAAAAAATGGCTTCGTTAGGGCAAATGGCAGCAGGCGTTGCGCACGAAATAAATAATCCTTTAAGTTACATAGTTAGTAACATTCAAAATTTGGCATACAACCTTGAGCAATTTAGCCATTTCATTAACGCTCTTAAAACAGAGAGTGTCATAACGCAGCAAACATTAGCAGATTTGTTACAACATTTTCAATTTGATGGATTACAATCAGACTCAAGCGATATCATTGCTGAAATGACTGAAGGGGCTGATCGTGTTAAAGAGATTGTTCAAGGGTTAAGGCAATTTGCTCATCCAGATCAAACTAAAATTGGCGATATAAATATAACTGAGCTTATTGATAATACATTACGTGTTGCCTGGAGCGAAATTAAATACAGTGCCAAGGTCGAAAAGCACTACAATACAGAACCAATCATCATCACTGGTCGTTCGACCCAACTCTCCCAAGTGTTTTTAAATTTATTTTTTAACGCCGCTCAAGCTATTTGCGACAAAGTTGGGGTGATCACTATTACTACTAAAGCCGATAAAAAAAATGCCTATATAACGATTGCCGATAATGGTAGTGGAATTAAGGAGGACAAATTAAATAAAATTTTTGACCCTTTTTTTACTACAAAACCAATTGGCCAAGGCACAGGGTTAGGGCTTGCTATAAGTAAAGCAATAATAGAACAACACAGTGGCCTAATTAGTGTTAAAAGTAAGATAAATCAAGGCACTATTTTTAATATTACCTTACCTAAAAAACCAATATTAACTGACGATGCATTGAGTATTTTAAATGCAAAAAAAATCGCTAAAGAGTGAATTTTTAATACATTATCAGTTGTTTACAGCCAAAGCTTAGACTAAATTAAACTTATAATTATGTTGGTGGTAAGAAGATAAATGACAGACATTGCCCAATTAGAACAGCTAAATCAACAGCCTCCGAGCATCTTATGCTTGGACGATGAAGCTAATGTACTCAAATCTTTAGTACGCTTACTTCGTCAATATAAATTTGATGTGAGTGTTTCAACCAATGGCCAAGATGCACTTGAAAAAATGCAAAGTAAAGAGTTTGACGTCGTAATAAGCGACATGCGCATGCCACACATGAGCGGGGCAGAGTTTTTAGCCAAAGCCAGAAAGCTCGCCCCCGATAGCCAACGCATTTTGTTAACTGGCTTTTCCGATTTAGAGTCAACAATCAGTGCGGTTAACGAAGGGGGTATTCATGCTTATGTGCAAAAACCTTGGCAAAATGATCACTTAGTAAGTGTAATCCAGTCAGGCGTAGAAAAATTTAGACTAAAAAAGCAAAATGAAATTTTACAACAGCATGTAAAATCTCAGAACCAGCAACTAAAAGAGCTCAATACTAATTTAGAGCAGCTGGTCGATAAACGAACAAATCAAATTAGAAGTGTATTAAAAAAACTAGAAGTCGCTAATGAAAGTGAAAAAAGAGAGCATCAATCGACTGTTGAACTGCTTTATAATTTTATTAATGCAAATCCGTATCTCGATGGTAAAAGAGCAGAGAACATTGCCGGCACATGCACGCAAATAGCGCGTTACCTTAATGTATCGCAAAGAAGTATCACGCTTGCGCCTATTGCAGGATATTTAGCTCAAATTGGTTTACTTGCAATGGATCCTGAGCTTTACAACAAACCTATTAACGAACTTAATGAAGTACAGCGCAAAACGTTTTACACCCACCCGAGTATTTCACAATTAATGCTCATGCCAGCGACTCACTTGAGCGATGTTTCTGATGCAATTTATCACCAGTTCGAGCGATACAACGGCCAAGGTATCCCCAAAGGACTTGCTAAAAACGATATTCCAATTGGTGCTATGGTGCTCAGCGTAGCTCGCGATTACTGGGAGCATTATGAGCAAAGCGATCCATTACTTACAACAAAACAACGCCATGAGGCGGCGCTCGGTAATATTAAGGCCAATAGTGGTAGCTTATATCACCCGCGTATTGTCGATGCACTTGAAGCAAGCCATACTAAATTAATTACCTCTGATAGTTCTATTGGCTCAATTAAAATAATTTGCGCTCAAGAGCTTGAAGAAAATATGACACTGGCAAACTCACTACACAGCCATACAGGCATTATGCTTTTACCCAAAGAGCATGTTTTCAATTCAAAATCGATTGTTAAGCTACAACAACTTGAAGCCAAAAAGCCGACTCCGTTTAGAATTATGGTTAAAACGGCTAAATGATTGATCTAAATTGCTCTTTTATTCGTTACAATGGGCTTAAATAAATTAATAACTTTGCTTGAAGGAGCACAACGTGTCGCGATTTTCTGCCGTTACCGATAATCCCCACGACGGGCGTTTTAACCAAAAAACGGGAATATTACTGACCAACTTAGGCAGCCCAGATGCCCCCACAGCAAGCGCATTACGTGTTTACTTGCGTGAGTTTTTATCTGATCCACGCATTGTAGAAATTCCACGCATTGTGTGGATGATAATTCTCCATGGCATTATCTTACGCATTCGTCCAAAACGCTCAGCTAAGTTATATAAGAGTATATGGACCGAAAATGGCTCGCCGCTAACTCATATTACGCGCCAGCAAAGCCTTAAATTAAATGCCTTATTAAAACAGCATGGCTATACCAACACCGAAGTGGTTATGGCGATGCGCTATGGTAACCCATCAATCGAAGCGGGCCTTGAAGAGCTTAGAGACAAAGGTTTAACCCGTATTATTGTGCTGCCACTTTATCCGCAGTATTCAAGCCCAACTACAGGCTCTACGTTCGACGCAGTTGCCAATGTATTAAAAAAATGGCGCTGGGTACCAGAGCTGCACTTTGTAAACGGGTATCACAAAAATACAGCGTACCTTGAGTCACTCGCTAATAGTATTAGTGAAGATTTAGAAAAACATGGAATGCCACAAAAAATGGTGTTTTCATACCACGGTATGCCTAAACAGTTTTTAGATAATGGCGACCCTTATCATTGCCTATGTCAACAAACAACACGATTAGTGGTTGAAAAACTAGGGCTAGACAAAGATAAAGTGATCACTACTTTTCAAAGTCGCTTTGGTAAAGCTGAATGGTTAAAACCATATACAGATGCAACTCTTGAGAGCTTACCTGGCGAAGGAATTAAAGATATCGCAATTATAAGCCCTGCATTTAGCGCCGACTGCCTAGAAACACTTGAAGAATTAGAAGGTGAAAACCGCGAAATTTTTGAAGAAGCTGGCGGCGAGAAATACCGATACATTGCAGCTCTAAACGATCGTGACGATCATATAGACGCCATGTTCGATGTATTAAAGCCAATGCTTTAAAGCAAAGGTTCGAGGTTTCAGGTTTCAGGTTTCAGGTTTCAGGTTTCAGGTTTCAGGCAGACACTAGCCAAGCGCGGTGGTTGACGGTAGGTGGGAGTTTACCTCGCGCACACAGTGCTAAACCCGTTGCTCGACACCCGATACCCGTACTTAATACCTAATTTAGCGCTTACGTGTCACTATTAATGTGATTGCCCCGGCTATTATTCCCCAGCAGGCAGAGCCTACCGACCATAAAGTTAAATCTGAGGCAGTGACTAAAAAAGTAATGATAGCCGCTTCAGTATATTCAGCACTATGCAAAGACTGCTGTAAACTATTGGCAATAGTGCCAAACAAAGCAATACCCGCCAACGCTAACACCAATGCTTGTGGCAAGCTTGCCACAATTGCCACTAACATAGCCGCACATAGCGCCATAATTATATAAAACACGCCACCAGCAATACTTGCCCAATAACGTTTATCAGGGTCTTTATCAGCCTCTTCGCTCATACAAATAGCCGCTGTTATGGCTGCTAAATTTATGGAATAAGTGCCAAAGGGAGCCGTCATACAATTTATTAACCCGGTCACAGTTAATGACGATGATATAGGCGCTTTATAATTATGTGCTTTCAAAATAGCGAAACCGGGTAAGTTTTGTGAGGTCATAGTTACTATGTATAAAGGAATGCTTATACTTACAAATGCCTGCAAACTAAAGCTTGGCGCTATATATGCAAAACTACTGGCTTGCCAATGCACGGTACTGGTATCGATATTACCCACATACCAGGCTAAAAATATACCCGCTAGCAACACACTTAGCATCGCAAAACGGGCAAAAAAGCGCTTACCAATAAAGTACACCACCACCATTAAACCAATAACTAATGGCATATCGTTCATAAAGTTAAACACATCAATGCCAAATGTCACTAATACTCCCGCTAACATGGCACAAGCCAGTTCACTAGGAATACGGTTCATAATTTTTTCAAACCACCCGGTTACTCCCGACACCAGCACCAAAAAGGCTGAGAGCATAAATGCGCCCACGGCTTCATGTAAGCTATAGCCTTGAGCACTTGAAATCAGTAGTGCAGCCCCTGTGGTCGACCATGCAATTAAAATCGGCACTTTATAATAAAACGACAACACAATAGAGGTACTGCCCATTACCAAGCCCAGCATTAATATCCAGCTTGCCACTAGGTCAGGTGTGCCACCTAAAGTGATCACCACTTGGTAAATCAATGCTATCGAACTTGAAAAACCAATAATAACGGCAACAAGTCCCGCCATAGTGCGACTAAGTAATTGATCAGTCCCTGCCATAATTCCCTCATTTCATGCTTTAACGTTACAACATACTTTGCCTATTTTTACATTGCAATTTTGAATAATGAATATGAAAAAACATCACGTTAATAAATTTTTTTATTGATCAATTTTTGCCTATCAAAATCATTGCCATTAAAAAAATAAACGCGTACCTAAAAACAAGCCGCAGAGCGCATTATTGCTGTAAAAAGCCGTAATTTTTAAGCTAAAAACACATACCAAAAAAAGGCAAAGTAAATACTTACAATGAGTTATAAAAAACCCCATTAACACTTTATGGTTACAATTTAAATTTGATCTCATCCTATTTTTAATATAAAACTTAACAATTATTTCACTAATTACCCTAAAAGAGAAACAGATGAAACGTTACATTGTTTTAATTATCGCTATTCCTTTGTCTGTATTTGCCATTTATACGCTGCTTGAGAATCAGAAAAAAATCGATAAGGAGGCAGTAGCCCCTATTGCCGTAGACATCGTCCCTGTTGATTCTGAGTTTGTAAAACAAACACGTAAGCCATTGCCAATTGATATGAGTAAAGACCCTGTTACAGTCAAACCCTTAAAAGAAAAACTAGCCGACACTGAAGACTCGTTTGATGCAATAAATAAGCCTTCAACTAAGGCCAAAGAAATACTTAAAGCGGCAAAAGTACTGCCTACCGATTTACAAAATGAAGCCTATATAGAATTTAATTTAGCAGCACTTAAAGCCCTTAAAGCAGGGGATAATTTTGATCTCGCTATACCGCAAACCGCAGAAACCTACAGCGCTGAAATAACTAACGTTACCAGTGCAAGTAACGGCGATAAAAGTATTGTTGGCCAAGTGATTGGTGCTAATGGAGCAATGCACACCACCATATTAACCGTTGGCAAGGATGCAGTATATGGTCAATTTACAGCCCCAAGTGGTAACTATGTTTTTGAAAGCAAAGGACAATATGGCTGGATTGCAGCAAAGCGTGACTTATACAAATCACATATAGAACACCAAGTAAGTGAACCCTCGTCAAAAAATACTGATGGTGGAGATCCGTTTGCACCCAGTGATGAAAAGTCACCCTCTATTTAATTTTTAATCTAAACAAAGACGACACAGCAGTAAAACTGCAATTACAAAAAAAGGAAATACGACTATGAAAAAAATAATATCAACAGCCGCTATTGCAACAGCATTATGTGCAGCAAGCACAGTATCAGCAGAAACAATTGATATCGGTATTTTATATACCGACCAATCAGCTGCCGCTACCAGCAATATTAATACTAAGATTAACCAGCTTATTGCTTTTAGTAATCAAGTATATAGCCAAAATGGCGTTGATATTACACTGCGTTTAGTGGGCTCTCAAAACTTAGGTAGCCACGCAATAACCCCTTCGGAAGATTGGCTAGACGCCGTGACAAATAGCAGCTATGTAAATGGTTTACGTAATGATTGGAAAGCAGACATGGTAGCCGTACTAGGTACAGGCCAAAGTGCGGGTAGCGGTTTAATTTCATGTGGTATTGCTTGGGTTGGTCAAGGCACAAATGGCAATTTATACAGCTCAATGAGCGATCGTATGTACTCAATTACAGCTGTTGATTGTGGTGCTACAACATTCGTACATGAACTAGGTCATAATCAAGGCCTGACACACTCTCGTAAACAAGGCGCAACTAGTGGCGGTGTATACGTTGATGGCATGGGCCACGGCGTACAAAATGAATTTGCCAGTATTATGGCTTACCCACATGTGTTTGGTAGTGCGACTCAGTACGATTATTTCTCAAACCCAAATTGGAGCGTAAACGGTATTCCATTTGGTGTGACTAACCAAGCATATGCTATTCGTACCGTCACTGATACCAAAACCAGTATTGCCAACTTTAAATAATCTCAATTGTAAATAATGAGCTTATTCTAAGAATCAGCATTAAATAAATGGGTAAATTATTACCCATTTACACCAATTAAGTTTCCCTTGCGGAGCGCCTCGGCGCTCTTTTTTGATGATTAATCATTACCTGCTTTTATTGCAGGAAGTAAAGTTTTGCCATCGCTATCTACTTCACTCATTAGCGTTAACCCCATTACTTTGGCAAGCACAGGATAAATATCTAAATTATTCACCAGCTCAATACTTACACCTTTTTTAAACGCAGGACCTGCTGCTATAAAGGAGGCAGCCATATCATCACTATAAGCATAGCCATGTGTACCTAAATAAGGCGCCTTAGTACCGTTACTAAATACCGCAGGCGCATTGGTTTGCACCACAATATCGCCCACTCTACTCCCGCTATTATAATGGTAGCCTTCAAGCTGCTCACTACTTAAAACACTATAACGCCCCTTAGCCGCTTTTTGTAAACGTGCTTTATATGCATCAATATCCGCATTTTTAGCATCGCTTTTAGTATAAATAAGTAAACGAGGTCCGGTATTCACAATAATAAAATTATCATCTTTAGGTAAACTGCTGACAATAATGCTTTGCTCAGGATCAACCTTTGCCATGCCATGATCAGAAACAATGACTAAATTAATATCCTGAGATAATTTGCTCAAGCGAGTACGTAATTGCCCCATTAATGCATCTAACTTATGAACGGCGTCACGTGTTTGTACTGCATCTGGGCCAAACTCATGCCCTATGCTATCAACCAGCGAAAAGTAACTGGCTACAAAACGTGGGCGCTGCGCCTTAGGCAAACTTAACCACTGTACAATTTGGTCAATTCTGTCTTGGTAGTTACCTTGTTTGGAATAATGAAAATAGTAGTCTGGCGTCATACCATTAAAGCGCGCATCCAACTCAGGCCAAAAATACACCGCCGATTTAAGCCCATGCATTTTTACTAAATTCCATAATGGAGTACCACGTACCCAAGTACTGTCTTTTTGGCCTTTACCCATGCTGTAGCATTGATTATTGCGCGCTTTGTCACAAAATTTATTGTCAACAATACCGTGGTTAACGGGTAGTAAACCAGTAATCACCGAAATATGATTTGGGAACGTTTTAGTAGGGTAAACTGGCTGCATTTTTTGTGCTCTAACCCCTTGCTCAGCCATTGCTTTTAAATTGGGTGCACCGTGCTTTTCAATATAATCCCAACGCAAGCCGTCAATTGAGATCATAACAACCGTTTGCTCTTTGGCTGCAAACGCATTACTCATCCCTAATAAAAGGCAAAAATAGACTGCCTTTGTGATCCACAACTTCATTTTAAACACCTATAGATGTATGTTAATTTTATAAAAAATAATACTAAAGCAAGTTGTTACTTTATGATACATGCTGATAGATTAAAGATGGCTCACTAAAAAATATAACTGTGCACTTAATAAGAGCCCAACGTGCAAAATAAAAGGATTGCCATGATCGACTTCAGCAGCAAAATCACCCCAGCGCGTATGCAGCGCACGACGGCCAATTTACAAATGGCGCTTGAGAGCGATCGTGGCCGCATTATTAACAGCGCAGCCATTCGTCGCCTGCAACAAAAAACCCAAGTATTTCCGCTTGAGCGCAACGCAGCAGTGCGCTCACGTCTTACTCACTCATTAGAAGTACAACAAGTTGGTCGATTTATCGTGCAGCGTGTTTTTGCCAATCTAAATTACCAACAGCAAAAAGAATATGGTTTATCCGGCTTAGAACGCCCGCTAGAAACCCTAGTAGAAATGGCCTGCCTAATGCACGATATTGGTAACCCGCCGTTTGGTCACTTTGGCGAGGCCGCCATTAATAATTGGTTTAATGCTAACTTGGCAAGTATTACGCCTGAGCGTTGCCAAACAGCTAATAGCAGTATAGGCATTATTTTTAAACATTTAGCGCAAGATATTTGCAGTTTTGAAGGCAACGCCCAAGGCATACGTATTATTCACTCATTGCTCAGCCTAAATTTAACCTACAGCCAAAGTGCAGCAATTTTAAAGTATACCCGCCCTGCCAGCTTAGCGAAGCAGGATATTCCACAAAATAAAAACTACATTATGAAAAAAGTAGGCTACTACTACAGCGAAAAAAGCTTTATAGAAGCACTACAAACAGAGCTAAAAATGGAGCCGCATTGCCGCCACCCTGCCAGTTACATAATGGAAGCCGCAGACGATATTTCTTATTGCTTGGCTGACATAGAAGATGCGGTAGAAAAAGACATAATAAGCACTCAGCATTTGTGCGAGCAATTAAAAAAGCAGTATCAAAAAGCGCTAATTAACTTAGCCTTAAACGACACCCAGCACCAAAGCTTTGTAGATGATGCAATTAATTACGCTATTGAACGCGCGCAAGCACAGCCCTTTAATTTTAATAGTGAATTTTTTATTTATTTACGCGTATCGTTACTGCATCCATTAGTGAATCATGCCGCAAAACGCTTTATTGAAAATATAGAGCCAATTTATCATGGTGATTTTAATCATGCATTATTAGAAGATCGCAGTTACTTACATGCTGCAACCCAAGCCCTTAAACAAGTGGCACTTGAGCATGTATTTTCTCATAAAGAGGTCGAAAAGCTCGAACTACAAGGCTATCGTATTATTAACGGCCTACTAGAATGCTATAAGCCATTACTACAATTAACTAGCGACGACTTTAAACGCGCACTACATGGCGACAACCGTTTATTAATAGAGTCACGATTAGTTAAAAAGCTCTCTAAAAAACATTTAAGTAGCTATCAGCACGCCATAAATGCCATGCAAGAAGAGCCCGACCACTTTGCGGCTTATGAGTTTTATTACAGATGTAGACTCATCCAAGATTACATAAGCGGCATGACCGACCAATTTGCTTACGACGAGTACCGCAGCTTAATGGTAATTGACTAAGCCATGCTCAGATCGTGAAATTGCTAAGCCCTAGATAATTTTTTACTTTGCGCTTAAAATTAGGGCATTGATGCTTAACCGCTTTTGAGTTTTATGAAACCGTTACTGAGTTGCTTATTTTTTTGTTTTGCTTTGTTTTATAGTGCTAGCAGTGGCGCTTACAACGAAGCGATGTGCATTCTTATAAAACAAGAAATGCAGCAATACAGCAATGACAAAACCAGCCGAAAGTACCGTAACGCTGCTCGCGACTACAAAAAAAACTGCAGCAATCCGGCTACACGTACTCAATCAACGGCAAAGCCTAAAGCGCAACCTATTATTGAACAACCCAAACCTAAAATTACTAAACAGCAAGTAAATGAGCCTGTTTCATCAGTTGTAACCCCCATTGGGCAAGAGCAAGCTAAGTCACCGCTTATACAGCAACTAGCAACAGCGCCCAATCAAAGTACAGAGCGCACTCAGAACACAACTGAACCAGCAGCAACTACCGAGCCTAATGAGCCGCAAACCAATAAAACAATAGCAGAACAAACTGATGCTCTAAAAAATGATCAATTTAGCATTGATACAACCCCCCAAAGCAACACAACTTCAGCTGTCACAAAAACCACGGTAGAGCCTTTACAAACGGCCATGCCGGTTACTGTAAATGCCACTGAGCAAGTTAAAGGCGTTGCCTCATCAATCCCTAAAGAATCAAACATGTTGTCGCTAGTATTACCCAGTGTGGCGCTACTCTTGGTGGTAATAGTTGGAGTTGTTGTATTGATGCGCCTGCGCAATGTTAAGCAAAATAACACGTCTGCTGAAACCAGTATGCCACTAGCTGCTCCTCCTACTAAGTGCGATGACAAGCAAAGTAGTACTGCTATTGATGAATCTAAGACTCTTGATACCAGCAAAAACGAGCCAAAAACAACAACCGAAAGTGTCGAGTTAGACGCAAGCGAAGTAAGCACCGTTAAAGTAAAGCAAGTACCGAATACCGCAGAGTTTGAAGCCGCCGCTAAAGCCACTTTAGAACGGATAAAAAATGCCACCGAGCATGCAGAGCCACAAGTAAGAGACTTTGACCCTGAAGCCAAACCAATCAAAAAACAGCGCAAGCCGGTTAATCAGCCTAGCGAGCCTGTACCAGCGACTAAAAAAGAAGCACCTATTGCAGCTGAGCCCATTTCGCCTCAACAGCCAAAGGCAGACTTACATTCGCCTAAACAACTGCGCTCACCGTTAATGCCATCTACCGAGCACGACTTTAAAGAGCCTGAAATACGCACCTTCGATCCCAACGCCCCCTTACCCACTAAAAAAAGTGCGATAAAACCAGAACAAGTAAAAGTATCGCCAGTTGAACCCACTAAGCCTAATATCCCGCCACAAAGCAGCAACCCATTTGCTAACTTATCGCTTGATGAAAGTTGGGATCCAAATTCTCCGCAAAAACCGAAAATAGAAGAAAAACAACGCGCCCCTAAATCACAAGCACTAATTGAAGCTGAAGAACGTGCAAAAAACATGCAAACAAAAGAATAATAGAGTACGCTGTACTTATTAAAAGGTGGCTTTAAATCTAGTACCAATTCGCTTAATTAAGTGGTCTATTTTGAGGCTGGAAAAACGCGTTGATAGCTAGGCAAAAGTTTTCTATTTAGTTGTTATAAAAAAGAATTTTTTAACGCAGGTAGCGACATATTTAGCCCCGTAAAATGATTAAGTATTATTGCGGATTGGTATAGTTTAAGCGTGCATTCAGTTTCACTCACTACAATAGCCTACTTTTTAAACAGCGCCACTCTCAACCTAATGGCTCAGAAGGAGTAAACTATACATATGCACGTGATGTTATCAGCTAAATTAAGATACCTTATTTTTACCGCATCTTTTTTTCTGATGGCTTTGGTGAGTGATTACAGTAACGCAATTGAAGCAATTCAACCTAAAGACGAGCAATCCACACACACCACTACTTTAAATATAAGTACCGGCGAATGGCCCCCTTTTATGAGTGAATCATTACCTCACCAAGGTGTAATTGCCCATTTGATCACCGACTTATTTGCACAAGCCAATATTAAGGTTAACTTTACCTTTTTACCTTGGCCGCGTGCTTACCACGACACCATTAATGATAAATACGCAGCCACCGCCGTATGGATGTTTGAACAACAACGCACTGAGGATTATTTTTACAGTGAACCTGTATTAAACGAGCGTTTTGTATTTTTTTATCACAAAAAACGCCCTTTTGATTGGCAAAACCTAAACGATTTAAAAGGCTTATTACTCGGTGGTGGGCTTGCTTACAGCTATGGCGAAGAGTTTGATAAAGCACTACAAGCGGGTCTATTTGATATGTCGCGAGTAAGTACCACAGAGCAAAACTTTAAACGCTTAGCTATGGGCAGAATTGACGCCTTTGCCGAAGAAAAAAGCGTCGGCTATTACATCTTGGCCAGTAAGTTACCTAACTTATTTAGCTCTATTAACCATCATCCCAAAGCTTTACTCATAAACCAAAGCTTTATGATGTTCCCTAAAAATAACAAATACAGTAAACAGCGGCTTGAAATTTTTAATCAGCAATTACTTAAATTTAAGCAAAACGGTCTTTATCAAGCCTACTTTGATGCGTTAGATAATGGCGCTTATCAGCCCACAAATAACGCCCTGGCTGACTGACCTGGCGGGGCTTTATTGTTTGGAACGCGGGTTTCAGGCTACGAGCTAGGTTTTAGCACAAGCTCGCTGCTCGTCACTCGAAGCCCGCTGCCTTTACCACCATAGCCGTTAAGCTTGTTGACGCGAAAAACACCGCTTTTAAATTACGTTACTTTCACGCCATTATTCGCCTCAAAAAATGAGGCAAATAGCATGCTTAATTGCCTCATTGTATTAATTGGTAAGTTGAAATCGTAGAAACCAGTTTTAGCTGTGATTATTTTAAACGCCAATTTCGGTTTCGAGCAACAAGCGACTGGCAACGAACACATCCGCGGCCTTTATCAATGCAGACGCACAACTTGCTGACGCGAAATGCACCGCTTTTAAAAATAAAGATTTACTTGCTCAACACTTTTGCACTTATTAGTGTTTAATCTTTCACTATTACCTGCTTGTGAGCAATAAAAAGTAACTTGCGAGCCCACTTTATATTGGTCAATCCCGCCTGATAACTTACTTACACTGAAATGAAAATCGCCATAGTCTGAGGCGATAAATCCAAACCCTCGATTTTTATCGAACATACGGATCTCACCAAACATACCGCCTTTAGCATTAGGGGTCTGTTCTTTAGCGAGTTTAATAAAGCAGCGGTCGTGGCTTTCTTCTGCAATTTCAAAAAGATTTGGCTTCTCTTTGATAAGCGCCTTTAAGCTAGCAACACTGTAACTTCTAAAATCAAACGATGAATCGAGCATTTTAAGCGCACTACCTAAGTCACCTAAATAAACAGGTTCATTCTTTTGTACACAACGTTTATAAGCCGTAATCAATAATGTATTTAAGTCTTTAAAAGCTTCTGAGTCATCTCTGTCTATTAAGTTTTTTGAAAATACAAAATTATGGCAAGCTTTAATAAGCCGCCCTGGCGTGCTTTCATTACCTATAGCCATTATGTGTAATCCTTTCTCTCTTATCCGCTGTGCTAAGCTGTAAAAGCCACCGTCACTTGATACAATACAGACTCCATTAATTCGTTGGTTATTATTTATAAGCTCAATTGCATCCATCACCAGTGCATAGTCAGCAGCATCTTTACCATAATGAAATTGTTGTTTGGGACTAGAGGCTGTTTTATGTAGTATGTTCTGCCAGTTACTGTGTTGTACAGATGTCCAATCTGCATAGACCCACTTAATTGCCACCGTGCCATATTTTTCAACTTCGTCGAGCACCGCTGAATAAGTGTTATAAGACGCATTTTCTCCATCAACTAAAACAGCAAATATTAAACTCATTTTTAATCCTTAAATAAGGGCAAAGAGCTGCCTAGTAAGCAGCTCTTACAGTTAGTTACTTACAAGCACCAGGGACACGGCATGCACAAGTTGAAGGAACATGACATGCATGATCTTCGCAACGTGCCATTTGTACTGACTCCATTGGATAAAGCTCAGCAGTAGGAAAAGCACCAAAATGCTTCTCATATACTGCTACCGTTGCATCAAATGAGCTTTGTAATTTGGATTGATCTTTATCACCATAGATTCCAAAATACGGATAGTGATGTAAGTAAAAACCGAATAAAACGTCACAATCATTTGTGTAACTTTGTGTATCTAAAATATGCTCGTGCCAAAACTTATCAACTAACTTGCTCGGAACGAGTGATAATTTGGGATACCACTTTTTAAGTGATAAGAATTTGCGGTATTCAAGTTCAGCAAAATCACACAGCTCATCATTCCAAGTTGCTTCAGCTGATTGCGTCAATTTCCATTTCAGTTTTTCAAAGTTCAGTACACAAACAGCAGAATGTAATTGCTCGTATATATTTTTACTTAACTGAAAAGTAGGCGATGGTTTAATTTCTACTAATTGTTCCATTAATTATTACCTCCATTTTTATTCAATTGCTTACCGCGATTCCCATGCACTTTGGCATATTGCTGATTCACACCCTCGTTACCTTTATTCGCATTTTTTTGGTTTGCTTCATTATCAGCAGGGCTTATTTTTTTAGCCATTACAGCCTCCTAAATTTAATTATTATGTGAACAACATTATTCACCTTCGCTTTAAATAGGATTCAAGATTTTTGCGAGCAATAAATGCCACAGGTTGAAAAGTTCCATTTTTGAATACGAAAATCAAACGGTAATCACCTAATTTAAAACGTATCAGGCTTGGGTCAATAGTGAGTTTTCGGCCGCCAATATCTCTATAATTATGACTTTGTAAAAGATGACTATATATATCTTTAGCCTCTGCTACGTAACGAGCAGATTGACATTTTGGGAGGGTTTTAAGTAAACGATTCATTGATTTCATTATTAAACTCCAGTTGGTTAACTGAGTTCAATAATGAACTTGTGCGGAGCACTACAAACACTTAATTTAAAATATTATGTAAATACTCCCATGCATCTTTATTCTCATTGATTTGAGCATCGATGCTATCACTTAATTCTTTAACTAATGGAAGCTGAAGTAGACGTTTATCAGTTACATTTTGAAGGATGCTCTTAGCCTCTATGCACTCTTTAGACTTAAGTTTTTTATCCGCTTTTATATAATTTTCTATGAAACTATGCCAATTAACATCCCTATCATAAAGAACATTCAGAGGAGATAAATCAGTAATACCCGTTTTTGAGCTTTGAAAAGGAGACGGCAGCTGTTCAGTGAATAAATTAAAGTTATTATCAATCAATTTATTTTTAATGTTATCAAATGAAGATCGAGATACCCCAAAAAACAACATTTCTGCACTGAGCTCTTTTTTAGCGAATCGGTCTAACAGTTTAAATTCACGCTTATTAACTGATGATTTGCTAACATAGTATTCTTGAAATATTTTTTTTGTGCCTGCCGTGCCAACTAATGTGTATAGGCACAAAGCATTATATATAGAGGCTCGTCGACCACGAATCACTCTATGCTCAACACGCTTACCATAATTAGGTAAGCTTGAAGCAATAATCGCCTTTCTATATTCAAGCATGCGGCTATTTGAAACATGCTTATCGGTTGATTCTTTATGCCCTTTTGTAAATATATTATTTAACGCATCATGAAGCTCTTTCGGTAACGTATCAGAAACTTTTTGTTTGATGTATAACTTTGCAATTTGAGGAATAAGTTCAATTTCAGTGTCAACTGTCTCAGCCATACTAGTACACTCTATCGCACAATATGTCTCTTAGTTCAGAACGCTTGTAATATTCATCTTTTGCGCTTGCAACGAGTTCATTCACAGCGGCCATGCCTTTTTTACAACTATAATAACGCTTTGTACTACGGTAACGACTATTTACTAAAACAAGTTCTCTATCGTAACGGTTATAAACTGCCTTAATAGCGCCTAAACAAACGCCCATTTTAATTGCTTCAACCTTCGATAAGCTAAATATACCTAATAAACTATTTTTATCTTCAACCACCTCTGAGCATGCAGCTGCGATATTATAGATTTTTTTAGCTTTCACCAACGCCTCTCCTGCGCATTCTCCAAGCTTTATAAATTGTTTTTTATTAAATAAAACAAAACTCTTTTCTTCTACTTTGGAATACTCATCGCACCCATAAGGCAACTCACTTTTGGCATAACTAGGCTGAGGATATAAAATTAGGATAAGAGCTAAAACAATAATATATTTCACTGCTTAACCTCCTTTCTACAAAACTTAAAGGCATGCCAAATAATGCCAAACGATATAAACGTATCAAAAATTAAAAACTGTTCATAATTAGTGCTATCTTCAAGCATTTCGAGCGCACTAAATAAATCCACCCCTTTAGAGGCACCAACAAAAGCCATACTCAAAAATATCAAAAGTAAGTAGTAAATATTTAAAATAACAACTTTAAGTAACGAATTAGCTGCCATAGCAAACCAATAGCGTTTAATAGGGTATGCCTTTAAATTAACCCTTAACGAATTTAAATTGAATAAAATTAAGCCAACTAATAAAGTTCTCGAAAATCGTTCAAATGGCGTTATCGTGTTGTAGCTACCCACCCCATTAATAAACTCTTGATCAAAAGGTAAATAATAAATAGAAATAAGCAAAAATAAACAAACTAAAAAAATAACAATGTGCAATAAATGATTAAAAATACCAACGGGTTGGTCCCTAAAAGTATATAAATCTTTCGGATTTGCAAACTTCCAGCTTTTTCTTTTTTTATTTAAAAATGACGATTCATTCTTAGTGAGTGGAACAAATTGGTATTTGCTTTCATCGGTATGTACAGCGTTATTTTTTTGCTCGTTAAGAGCAGAAGGGCTAGCAGTATATTCTGTATTTGTAGTAGTTGATTGCACCTACTTTCCTTGTAAATTTTTTTGCTAATTATGCCAACATACACATAAAACACAATAACTTATAGGAAAGACATAAACATATATAATATGTACTCTACAATACTAGGTATATTCACTGCTTTACCCGGCAACCAAAGGGCAATCAGTTTGCAATTAAGTTCTACTGCTAATAATTCATCCCTTAAGCTGAGCTTTTATCGCATTGCCTAAAAGGATTTAGGTACTTGGAATTTGTCGGGAACAAAATTCCGCCATGCTGCTATTACTCATCATTAATTCAATTTCGGGTGTGATCACGGGAAAGTTGTTTAGTAGTGTCCTTTAAATTTTACCGTGGGCGTACAGTTTGCTGACGTGAAAAGCGCAACTTTTAATATCTTTTTAAAAACGATGTTTCATAAATGGTTTGTTTAACCATGTTTTATAGTCTTTAGACAGCTGCGGAAAGTGCTGATACAGCATACTTTCCAGTGTTTCAGCAGTGAGTTTACTGCAAGGTGAATTTTGCTCGGCTAACATAACGCTTTTTAAAAACTGCTTGCCTTTGCTCGAGCCCATTAAAAAATATATCGCCGCCCAACTGCTCGCATAAAGTTTAGTGTCATCCGCTGTTTGCCATTTGTTATCTAAACCTATCAACCAATTAATAGTAAAAACACTTTGCGCTATGTGTTTGTTACTTATCCAACTTAGGTGAGGGTCAATGCTGACTAATTGCATGCTGTTGTTGGTATATTCAAAATATTCAGCCAGCCCTTCATTAAGCCAACGAGGAGTTGTGCCTAGTATTGCTTTGTTTATAGCATGCACCGCTTCGTGTATTGCTGTGCGCATTGCGTTTTGCTCGTTTCGATAATATATAAACGCAGAGTTAGTAGCATGAAAATATATACCATCTGTATTACTTGGATCTGCTCCGCGCTGTTTAATCGCTTGTTCGTAACGACTTCGCGTTGCGAATATGGTCAGGTTTAACCTTACCTTTTTTAATCCATCTGCCCCTATAATTTGGCCATACACTTTAAATACAGTATTTAGTTTTATCCGTAATTTTTCTGTAAACGACGGCGGTAAATTAGCGGCCTGTAGCGTTAATTCAAAGTAATCAAGCGGCTCAACAATGTCAGTATCAAGTGTTTCAACCGCAAAGTCTGGCTTAGTATCACTAAAATGGGGCACACCATGGCTATCAGTCCAAGTGTAAATATTGCCATTACGCTTATATTTAACTTCACCTAATGAAACATCGGTACAACGCGTTGTATCGGCTTGTGGTAAATGGTTTTGTATTACTTTTTTAGTGGTAAACGAGCCTGCAGAGGGTTCAATTAGGGTTTGATCTGCTTCTTCAACTATTTCGATTTCGGCTTTTATATCTTCGTAAATAGCCCGTACACTGCCAATAGGATCATGGTAGTTGATTACCCGCCCAGTTAGGTGGTTAGCAATAAGTGCCGCTACAATTAACAGCACAATAAATACAAATAGCACGCGCCATTTTGTGCTCAACATCTTTATCGTCGCTTTTTCCATTGGGCTTCAAATAAGCGTTTTTGTTCACCACGATATTCACTGCACCATACGAAATCGGATGATTGCATGCCTTTTGAACGGCAGCGCTTTGGTAAAGTATAAAATTCAGACCACGCAGCCAGCTTTTCAGGATCGCTATAGCTGTCGCTATGCAATTTCATATTAGGCATCTGCGTGCGCAATAATGCATTATTACTTGAGCTGTAAGCCGAAGAGCGTTGATGTGTTCGATTGGTTTGTTTGGGTTTATCACAATGCTTTGCAAGTTCTTCAAATAAAGATTTGAACCGTGCTTTTAACCGCTCACCTTCTTTCACCCTATAGCCTTGACGCAACCGTGAACGTATTGTTTCACGTTCTTTTACAATACTATCGCAATGTTCTTGCGAGTATTGCTCGTACGCTTGCGGGAAAGAAGTAAATAGACAAAGTAGTATCAATAAAATCCATTTAATCATTATTTATCCCTAAATTGAGTGCTGTGTTCCGTTGAGCGCCTAGGGTGAATATAGAGGATTGAATCTAAAATAGAAACAGATAGTTTAAGCGAATTGTTAAATCATGCCTGAGCGCAATTGTTGGAGCAGTTTGTGGCGGGAATTTTTAATTGCAAATTTAAGTAGAAGTCGCGTTGGCGACGGCAACCGAGGGGCGTTATTTACTACGTTAAAGCGTTGCTCTCTCCTTGGATCTCCACTGCTCCTCAAACATTTTCTATAAAGCAAAATATAAACGCTGGTGTTGCTTTGACTTTTACCCTTTTTTTAGTATGTTAATTGTTCAACTATAAAGGAGAAAGTTACATGGATGGTCAATTACCATTATTTGATGAAATACCAAATAAGTATGAACACACAGGCTCGCCACAAGAATCAAACCGTAAGTTTTGTACTGAACTAGAAGAAGATCTAACCTCTATTGGCTTTACTGAATGTACAGACTCTCAACCTCAACAGCAGAAATATATTAAGCGTGCAGCCTATCAAGATATGTACGGCAGTACACGCCACAGTACTTTTTTGATACATCATAAAACTAAAGGCTTATTAAGAATAGAAGCTCATAGACAAGTACAAAGCGGCTCTGTCGACCAAAAATTCCCATTCTTTTATGAGTCATTAAGTAATGCACCAGAGAAAACTGTGGTTATTGTTTTCGATGGAAAAGGCTATAAAAAAGAAGCATATGATTGGTTATTAACACAAACTGAAAATCGTATAGCAAAAGTATTTAAAGTATTTTCTTCAAAAGAAGACTTTCTTAATTATCTTATTAACGAGTAAATGTCGCGTTGGCGACGGCAACCAAAGAGAAGTAATCGCCGACTTCTCTTTGGAATTTCTCGGCGCCCCGAGGATCACACTATTTCCTCAATTTAAATTAATAATATGAACGCAAACGCGATGAAACACGTCCGTGTGTAAGCATCGCTTAACGCGCATCCATGCGCTGCTATTACTCATCATTAATTCAATTTCGGGTGTGGTCACGGGGAAATTTTCTTGGCAGCAGTCTTTAATTTAATAATGAGTTAATGCTTGTTTACATTGCATTTTTTAGTAAACTGAATGCTCGCAAACAGGGAGCGATTTAATGCAACAGATTGGTATTTACGAGCAGTTAATTACGCAAGTAATTGAGCAAAATTTAAATCGTGACCAATTTTATGTGGGCGAACGCCAACTAGAATCGGCTGAAGCGGCTACGTGGCTTTCGCGCTTTTTAGGTAAACTTGTTGAACATGCGATTGATGCAATCCCTAATTCAAGCGAGCGTTTGCACGAGCAAATAAACCTCGCAAACAGCCTTGTGCTGTGGCTTAAAGATCATATCCGCGATGATGAACTAATCAACGAAAACCTTATCGACAGCCAAGGCCGTATTCTTACTGCACTGTTTAATACCCAAAATCCCATTGCTGCAAATCTTAAAGATTACTCTCACGATATTTTTCCGCTAACGGGGCTTACACAAAGCGAATTATTTAGCGGTGCAAATGCTGGGATCTCACTCGAAACCGAGCTAAAACGCGAGATTAAATCGTCCGACACTATTTACTGGCTTGTTTCATTTATAAAATGGACGGGGCTGCGCATATTTAAAAATGAGCTTGAAGCGTTTACCAAAAGCGGCAATAAACTCAAAGTAATTACCACCTCGTACATGGGTGCAACGGATGCTAAAGCGGTGGAGTTTTTAGCAAACTTGCCAAACACTGAGGTAAAACTTAGTTACAACAATCAGCAAGAGCGCTTGCATGCAAAGTCATATTTGTTTATGCGTAATACGGGTTTTCATACCGGTTATATTGGTTCGTCTAATTTATCGCATTCAGCGCTTACCAGCGGCCTTGAGTGGAACTTAAAAATTACCGCGCAAGAAATCCCGCACATCATAGCTAAAACCAAAAGTACCTTTGAAACCTATTGGCAATCGCCAGATTTTGAATTATTTACTGGCAAAGCTGAATGTAAAGAAAAGCTCATAAATTCACTTAATGAGCAACGCGGTGTTGGCCAAGCAAGCAGCCAGTTTTATTTTGATATAACACCAAAAAACCATCAACTCGCTATTTTAGAAAAACTAAGCGTTGAACGTAGCGTGCATAATCGCTTTAAAAATTTAGTGGTTGCCGCAACCGGCACAGGTAAAACAATAATATCGGCGTTCGACTTTAAAACCATTTACGATAAAAACCCAAACGCACACTTTTTGTTTGTAGCCCACCGCGAAGAAATACTCAAACAAGCGCAAAGCGCTTACCGCGGCGTGTTTAAAAATAACGACTTTGGTGAGCTGTGGGTGGGTAACTACAAGCCACAGCGTTACAACCAATTATTTGCATCAATCCAAACGCTGAACAGCCAAATTGAATCGCTCAATTTAACCAGCGATTACTACGATTACATAGTTATAGACGAAGTACACCACGTAAGCGCTGCAAGCTATCGCGCTATATTAAATCACTTTACGCCCACAATATTACTTGGCTTAACCGCAACACCAGAGCGCCAAGACGGCGCCAATATACTCGATGATTTTTGTGGGGTAATAGCCGCTGAAATTCGCTTGCCAGAGGCAATAAACCAACGCCACTTATGCCCATTTCAATACTTTGGATTAGATGATGACACCGACCTAAGCCAAATAACATGGCGTGGTGGCCGTTACGATATAAGCGAATTAAGTAACCTTTATACAGGCGAGAACAGCCGCGCTAACAAAATTATATCCAGCCTTACTGATATAGTGACTAATGTTCACAACATTAAAGCGTTGGCATTTTGCGTAAGTCAAAAACACGCAGAGTTTATGGCATCTAAGTTTAACTTAGCAGGCATAAGCACCGATGTGCTGACCAGCAGAAACACAAATGAGCGCGCAGCCAAACAACAAGCACTGCGACAAGGTGAAATACAAATACTGTGTGTAGTTGATATTTTTAACGAAGGGGTCGATATTCCAGAGGTCGATACTCTGTTATTTTTACGCCCAACGGAAAGCCTAACGCTGTTTTTACAACAATTAGGCCGTGGCCTGCGCCTGCCCGACAACAGCCAAAAGCAATGCTGTACCGTACTCGACTTTGTAGGCAACGCCCGACCAGAATACGACTTTGCCAGTAAGTTCCGCGCATTAATTGGTAAAAGTAATCAACCAATTAAAACCGAGATCGAAAACAACTTCCCACATTTACCGCTGGGTTGCCGTATTGAGCTGCAAAAACGTACACAACAAACAATTCTAAAAAACATTCAGCAAGCCATAAACACTAAACGCCGTTTACAGCAGCTGATAAATAGCTATTCGCAACATACCAATGACACGCTAACGCTAAGTAATTTTTTACGCATAAACCCACAAGTCACGCTTGAAGATATTTACAAACCAAAAGATAAAAAGCTCGGTGGCTGGCACTGGCTAAAAGGCGATGAAATACCTGCCGAGCAAGCCGATATTTACGCCGCGTATTATCGCGCAATCAACACCCAATTACTCGGCTGCAACTCGCTCAGCTACTTATGCTTTTTACGTGATTTATGTAATAACGACTTTAGTTTTACGCCAACGTCGCAAAACCAACAGTACGCGCTTATGGCGCATTACAATTTTTGGGATGCCACAGGCACAAGTTTAGGGTTTAAAACCCTCGAACAGAGCTTACAAGCACTTAAACACAAAAAGCTACAACAAGAACTTGCCCAAGTGATCGCGCTTTTAATAAACCGCATTCACCAGCAAGAAAGCGATTTAACGTGCTTACCAAACCACGCAATAAAATTACACAGCCGCTACACACGCCAACAAATACTCGCCGCATTTGGGGCGCACTCGTTTGATAAAAAATCGACCGCCCGTGAAGGTGTTTTAGAATTTAAAAGCCAGAACTTAGAGCTGCTTTTCGTCACGCTCAACAAGTGCGAAAAAACCTACTCACCCACCACGCTGTATCACGACTTCGCAATCAGCCCCACCCTGTTTCATTGGCAAACGCAAAACAGCGCCCGCCCAGAAAACGGCCGCGGCCTTAGTTACTTACAACACCAACAAACGGGCAAAACCATCCTGTTATTTGTGCGCGAACAAGGCAAAGACGAAAACGGCCGAACCATGGGGTTTGTAAACTATGGCAAGGTTAAATACCAAAGCCACAACGGCAGCCAGCCTATGAATATAACGTGGGAGTTAACCAGCCCCATGCCAAGTGAAATGTGGCATGGGGCTGGGAAATTAGCGGTTGGGTGATTATGCTACTGTTATTTTGTTTTTTATTAGTTCCATATATTAACTTTTAATGTTCTAAATTAAGTTAAATAGTTCAAGAATCTAATCCCTACAGTCAATATGGTTTGATTTAAAAATATCTATACCAATTTTGCGTAACCTTTCAATCCAACATTCGGCCATTTCATTACCGATATTAAAATGACTTATAGCTATCTCTTTTAAAATACGATGCTCATTTTCAATTGTAGAAGGCATAAGCCCAGCATCATCAGTGTTCACACAAACAGTAATAGGTCCGGTGCGAATACCAAAACGATTAAATTTTTCGCCTGTATTAAGTAAACTACTATCTACAGGATACCATCGATAGACAGGGTGCTCTGAATAGCACTTAAACCGACCAATATAAATGTTAGATGTTGGACAAGCCTCAATAACGACACCTTTTTTGCTATATTTCTCGATCAAATAATCTTGAAGAGCTTCATAAAAATCAAGTTCAAAGTCATCGACAACCTCACTATACTTATCATTTATAAAGGGAGCATGGTCGCCTCCAAAATAAACACTAACAATTTTTTCAGCCGCATTTATTTTTTTAATTCCATTATCAGTATATTCTTTCCAATACTTAATAGCCTCTGAATTCATATTAATTCTTTTCGATTTAAAATCAGGTAACCAAGCCGCAGCCTCTTCACTACTATTATTTAGCTCTGTATCAAAATATTCTGGGCAATTTCGTCTTAAACGCCAAGCTTCAAACAAGGTATATTTAGATCTATCCTCATCAAATAATTTATGACTCCACTTTGATATTTTCCTCTCAAAAACAGCTAACATTACATTAAACCGTGGGGCTTTTTTCGTAACCTCAATAGCATGATTATATGCCCACACTAAATTATCTAAATGTGAACTCAAAGGGACGTATGAACGCTGCTGGCGAGAAGCCCACTTTTTAACGTCAATTCCTAATGCTAGAGCATGGCCTACTCTGTCACTAGATTCGTAATCACAAAACTCTATTGTTTCATCAATGGTTCTTAAACCAGTCAATAAATGGCTGAAATCTTCTCCGGCATGAATACTTAAATGCAGTTTTCTTTGAGGGACAAAATGTTTATTATCTGGTCGATAAGCGTTCTTTCTTAACACTCGTATCGAGGGGGCAAAAACCTCAATTGGAAAATGATTTTCATTACCTGAAACATCAATTCCTCGAATCAGCGCGCATAAATTTAAACTTTGCACTTTCGAATTACCTAGCTTTTCATACTCATATTTTTGTAATGTTGAAGATGTAAAGACTTTTTGCAGCCTACGTAACGATTTTAATAGTTCTAATCGCTTTGTTGTATAACGCTTATCATATATTTGAAGGTTTTCTTTGGCATGATAGTTTTGTTTAAACGAACGACTAAAATGAAAGGTAAATTGCTTATTTTTAAACTGATTCTTTTCTATAAAATCAAAACCAAACTTAGTTAACTGCCTTGCTGTAACTGTTTGCTCTGATATTTTAAATTCACGCAACGTATTTTTATCTGAGTCACTTTCATAACTATGTTTACCATATGCTATGACTTGACCATGGCTCTGTCTCGGTTTAAAAGAGAAGTGCTCAATAAAACTTGTTAGACCCACACCAGAACTAATCATCATAGAGCGTAAAATATTATTTCCCGTTATGTAAGCACTCAGTTTATATAACCAAAGGTCGCAGCTTGCGCCAACATCCCCATGATGCACTAACGCTATAGCTATTAATAACCACATCTTATTTGAGTCTTGTCTATTACAATTAATGGCAGCATTAAGTAGCTTAGTTACGTTATTATTTTTAGAGTCTGTAGTTAGTAGATCTCCAATACTTTCATCAGGAATTGTCCAAAACTGAGGACGTTGCCAATCTACTTTATTACATTTGCTGTTACCCTTACTCAGTGCTGCTATTAAATCGTTGAACAACAACTTTATAAGAACTGGTAACTCGTTAATATTACGCTCACCACTTGAATATTTGGTAAACTCGGGTAGTTTCGGAGTCGATGTGCTGTTGTCATAAAATGATTTAGGTTTGCTTTTTAAAAATAAAGATACTTCAGCTAGAGCTGGAGTATAATTACCGTTCCCGCCTAAATGTACATGATTATCTGCATATTTCTTTTGACTAAACCCTTTAGGGAATGCAGAAAAGCATTGTTCGTCTATTAATTCACTTACGTTATCTACGTGTAGTAAATTTTGTTTTAGTTTATCGCTGTAACCTATTGCTATAAGCCAAACAGGATCTATTTTTGATAAAATAGCAGACCAATGCTTTAAATTGTTTTCATTAACAGTAAAGTTTGAACCTTGCCAAACGAGTAACTTTTGTTGCATTGCCTGTAATTGCTTTAATACTGAGCTTGCCTGATAGCCACTCCCCCAGATATTATTTATAGCTTTATTATCATCACGTCGGTGCATGTTTTCTAAGTAAAATTGGTGATCAAATAACGCTAAATCAGCAGCTTCATTAGCAGCTCTCTCTCTATTTAAAGTGAGCTTGCCATCTCCGCATTGTACATAAAATTCAAGCCATCTATCTGAACGAAGCCGCGTGACGGGTGCCAACCATTCAAGATCGAGTAATAGCATTTTTATATACTCTTCAAATTGTCAATGTAGAATTTTACCTTTTCAATTCTTCCATTATATTTGATTTTGAGTAGTGTACATATTAGTTTAGCCCTAGCGATCACAAGTTGCTTATTCTTCTCTTTAGAATTTTCATCCCAAGCAGCTATATCCTCTTCGCTTACCCCAAACATCAAGCTATGATCACTACTATCTAGGTTTTGTTTCTTTAGTAACTTTTCTTGTAAGAATTTGAAATCCTCTAATGGAATTGGCTTGATATTTAACTCTGATATTTTTGTTTCTTCCAAGTCTGATTCGGTTATATCATTACTACGATTATTTTTTTTAATTAATAATTGAAAAGCACCATTTTTAAGTTCTTCATTCTCCAGTAATTGGAAGATAGGATGATTTGCAATAGCTTGTAGTAGAAGGGCTTTGTGTTCAATATCACCTCCTAAATCATCTTTTATTTCACTGAATGGTTTATTATCTTTGGAATCTGTAAAGTTGAAAAAATACCCTACGTTATCTCTTAAAGGTGGTGAGTAACGACGGTGCTCTCCAAAATTTCGGATTAAATTTAAATTACTTGTGAAAGCTACATTTTGTAATACAACAGGGCTTGGCTTCATAAAGGTCGCAAATGCATTAATTACGATGTACTTGAACCTTAAAGCTAAATCAGTCAGGGTTTCATTTTTATAATCATTTGAGGCGCTTTTTTGAATTCTATCTTTCAATAAACGTAACTGGGTAAATGACTTATTAAAAACCGAATATATAATAGGCATCAAAGAATCATTTTTATAATATTTTAAATTAGATAAGTATTTGACCTCCCATGTAGCTATATCAGATGAAAGTTCTCTGATTGTAATATTTGATACTAATTTAATTTCCTCTTCATCAGTCAGCTCTTCTTCTGGACCAATATTAAATGCTTTAGTCGGAAATAAAGCGGGAACTGTATAAAATGGCGTTCTACTAAATAAGTCTTTTAAAATTGATTCCCAATGATGTAATCTTTTATCTAAGTAATCTTTATTCTCAACTTCGAGTTTGAAATCGAAATTAAGTAATGAAATAGCCAATAGTTCATAAGCTCGACTAAAAAATATTTGCCTTTGTGTTTTTAAAGTTAAATCGTAGTAGTTGTTATATGTAAAAATATCTAGGAGCATACGTTTATCATTTCGCGAATCTTGCTCTTTACCTTTAGAAGTCGTTTCTTGTATATTTTCGTCAGTTATTGATTCACTGGTTAATTTAAACTTTCCGTAAAAATGTTCAATTATAGGCATGCTCCTATATACCTTTTTATTTTTGAACTCTTCAAAATGCTGACTCATTCTTTTTACAAGTTCATTATCTGCATTCAATTTATCTGAAACTTGTTCTCCAAAAAATAGCTTGCCTTGCCATTTAGGTGTCAAGTCGTTCATTTGTAATATTGGATTAAATGAATGTAATTTATTTAAAGTTATATAATCATTAGCTTCTTTTACCTTGGAGTTTTCTATTTGCAGTGCTGTAACTGCATTTGAATAAGCTACACTATTTTGCTTTAATCTTGCCCACACAATATAGCGTTGCCATAATTCAGCGCGGTTTTCTTTTGTTAGTTCACTAGGAGAAAAATCTCGAACTAATTGGGTAACTTCACGAGCTGAATCAGGCTTTGGCCAATCACAGCTTTTTTCTTCACTATTCAATGGACCAAATAAGCAAGAAATAAATTTAGTCATATAGTCTTTATAACTTAATGGTTCACGCTTTTCTGTATCGCCAAAATCATAAATAATCATACCAGGTAAAAGTCTATCTATTGGTTCTAAGCTGATTCGATTATGGTGGGGTATTACTTTTTTTAGATACTCTTGCGTTAACTGTTCAGCTTTTTGACTTCCAATTATTTCGTTTGATTTGTCACCTTCGTCTTTTGTGAATCGATTTTCTATTATTGGTTCATATAACTCTAGATCACCTGTAATTATAGGAATTATTTTAGGACAACCTAATAATCGGCGCACAATATCTAAAACATCATATGCACGGGCTAATGCCATATCAATATCATCTATAGGTAGAACAATTGCATCAACGTCTAATATTTTTCTGCATTCATTAATATAACTATCAAAATGTTTAACTAACTGTATTCCACTACGGTATTTGATTACGCGATCCAAACCACTCAAACCATCTTCTAAATTTTCCTGTTTTCCTAGTGATTTTGATACGATTCTTAAGGATTGATAAAATGAATCCTGATTAACAGTATTACATTGTTTTGATTCTAAATACGTTTCCACTTCATTATATAAATGTGCAATTATGACATTAGCAAAATTATCATGATCTACTAAAAGGGTTGGATCAATAGAGTCGCAAAAATGTGCTTTCACATCCAAATCATTTTCATCTTTATACTTTTTCCAAAAGCCTTTTATATTTTGTAAAAAAACTGTTTTTCCTGTTCCTCTTGCACCACCAATGAATATTGCATCATGAATAATTGTAGGGTTATTACCTTCATTATCCTTATGCTTTTTTGCTTGTTTTATTGTTTTTGCTAATCGCTGATTAAATTCAAATACTGCATCCTGTTGCCATATTTCACCTTCTTGAATATTTCTTTCAAAATCTACTTTGTTTAAATCTAATACTATTGGCATTTTTTCTCTTTTTCTTATTGAATCAATCATAATTTCCCTTTTTATTTTTTTGTCCAATTAAGTAATAATTCATTAGCAGATAAGTAATCACCAATGATGTCGCGTTGACGTTCATTTAGCTGCAACTCTATAATTTTAGTAAATTTAGAAGTCAATTCGTCTAGCTTAATATCTTTTAGATATTTTTTTTCTTCATCTACTTGGCTAACTTCCCATTCAAGAGATTGAAGTAAAAAGTAATACTTTTCACTTCTAGACCAGCTGCGAGTATATCCATACTGTTTATTTGATAAGTAACAAATAAAATAACTTAGCAAAAAACCACCAGAAAGTAATAAAATGATATCAGCCGTTTTAAACACAACCAGAGCAAAAACATAAAAGACAAAAATAAAGAAATTAAAGAGCCTTAAACCAAACAATAGTTTTTTTTCGCCCTCACTTTTCATCAAGTGTATAAAAAAATAGTAGTAAAGCACGAGAATCAAAGGCATTAATAATAGCCATAAGTAATTAAAAGGGTCGAATTTTAAGTTTAAGTTAATACCTGTTAATTTAAGGTTTATAGCGATTAAGGTACTTGCTATAAAAAGAAATAAGGAAAAGCTTCCAAGCCTTCGCGCTATAAGATGATTAGGTTTGGCTTTTTTTCTGTTTTCTTCAAAATCACTTTTTAGAGATTTAATTTCTTTAAGTAAAGATTCTTTTGTCATTTTCATTCTCATTATTTATATTAAAAGAAAATTTCTGTAGTAAATATTGCATCAATCATTTATTCAAATGAACTATGTATAGCATGTAGACAACTCTCATATATAATCATGTTCACCAATCTACCAACTCACTCCAACTCCCCGTGATCACACCCGAAAGTTATCAATTGATGAGTAATCACTTGCATGGATGCAAGTTAAGCCGTGACTTCGCCATGGACGGCGAATACACGGCGATTACGTTCACATCAATTTTTAATTTGAGGACACAGTGTGATCCTCGGGGCGCCGTGGGATTCCAAAGGGCGGTCGGCGGCAGCCGCCCTTTGGTTGCCATCGCCAACGCGATAAAACCTCGAATAGAGGTTATTAAATCCCTTCACAATTCCTAATATTATCAATCACATTGACGCTCTAAAGTACGACCTACAATTTAAAAGCGCGAGGTAAACTCCCGCCTACGGCAGGACCTAAAAATTTAAAAGCTTCGCTTTTCGCGCGAGCAAGCTCTGCGCCTACAAGCTAAAGCGCGACTACAAACTACTCTGCAACCACTTGTTTAAACCGCGCGAAGGTTCGCATGCTTTCATCAGCAATCATTACTTCGTAATCGGGGTTTTGAGCAATTAGCTCATATTGCCCATTAGGTAATTTATTAACTTTGCGCAGTAAATACTGCCCTTCCCCGCCTATATCATCTCGCTCTATTGCCACTATTTGGCCGCGTAGCGATCCGGCTCTATCGGACGTTATAAGCTCAAGTAGCAATAAATCACCATCAAGTATTGGATGTTTACCGCCATTCATTGAGTTACCCGATGCGTGTGCTAAAAAATGTACTTGCGGGTCGAGCTTCCCCGCGCCAAATGGCGCGTCCATCAATTCCATGTCGCTTTCATCCCCTGTTTTAAAATGCCCACAGGCTATTTTTATATTGGGGAAATACGGCAGCTTTAATGCATTATCTATTGATTTTAAGCTAACTTCGGGCTTAGCAGTTTGATTTAACTCAGGTTGTGATGCGTTTGGAAACGTAAACAACTCAGCAGTTGGTTTTGCTTGTTCGAAACTGTTTTTGCCAAGCCATAATTTAGCACTGCTTGATTCGGCTACCTGATACGCCCAATTGCTTACTGCAAGCGATTTATCAGCATCGCAATAAAAGTAAGGTTGCAGTTTATTAGTTATTTCGGCCTTATGAATATCAAGATTTTGTTCTAGCCAGCGGTCGCGGTGAGCAAAAGCTGCGAGGTGGTCTCGCTTATTGTTATTACAATCAGCATGCGCAGCAACAAAGTTATGTGCTAAGTCGTTTGGATAGCGCTTAAAAGGAATAAAGTGATCGATCTCTGGCGTTTTTTTAGTTTCTTTTTCGTTTTTTAGATTCATTGGCTTTTGGCAGTAAAAGCAAAGCCCGTTTTGAATATCTATCAATAGTGGAGTTACCACTTTTAACGCAGTTCTGTTACTGCCAAACAAGAACTCTTGTAGCTGGCTTTGCGATCCTAATAGTGTTTGATTCGCTTTTATAGTTTGTACTTTTTCTATCCATTCAGTAACACTAAGATGCACAACCAAATCGTAAAAACGCCTAAAACACTGAGCTATACCAGCATTTAAAACAATTCGCTTGGGCTCTCTGCCTTTACCTAAAAGTATATGGGGATATAAAAAACATTCTTCTTTACCCGAAAGTAACTGTAAGCGCCAAAGAGGGCCATCGATAAATGTTCGCCTAAGAGAACTAATTACTTGGTTATATTGTTGGTAGTTTTTGAATGCGTTGTAACTTTTCACACCTGCATTTTGTAGTTTGTAAATTTCGGTGATGAACTTTGCCTGTCCTTGGCTATTTTGCTTTAACAGCATATCTTCAGTATTAGTAATAATATCGGTAGAGTGCGCAGCGTAAGGCATTGAGTGGTTCCAATAAAGTTGAATAAATTTATCGACTAACGTGTCGATTTTTATTTCCATTGGCGCACTCTGATCTTCATTTTGCTGTTCTACGCAGATATCAGCAATAGCATGTAATAGTGCATATTTATACGTTGCGGTGAACTCTCCCTCAACCAGCATGCGCTGAATATAGGCAATAAAGTCGAGTTGTTGCTGCATTGCGCCAATCATAAAACCGGCACTGCTTTAATTAGGGCATTTAGCCATACTTCGCTTTCGCGCTCTGGGCGTTGGTCAACCGTTTGCCATTGTTTTAGTATTTTAAGCTCGGTGTGCTGGGTAATTAGCGCGGTTAGGCCATCTTCATTTAAATCGGTAAATTCGCGGCCGTTATTCACGCGCTCTTGCGTGCCGTATTTAAACGACACATACAAAACACCGTTTGGTTTTAGGGCATTTTGCAGCTTTAAAAACACCTGCGGTAACTCTACTTTTGGCACATGCAATAAACTGGCGCAACACCAAACGCCGTCGTACATATTTGTACAACTAAGCTGCTGAAAGTTTTTAACCTCTACAGTTTGTTGTAAATAATTACTGGCTAACTTTGCAATATTTTCGCTTGCATCAAACGCGCTAACAGTAAAACCTTGCTGTTTAAAATACATGGCGTCGCGGGCACTGCCACAGCCAGCATCTAAAATATGGCCATGTTTAGGGATAAGCGGTAAAAACTCAGCGTAAAGCGCCGACATATCAACATTGAGCGTTGAGTCGCTAAAAGTTTGTGCATGTTGATTATAGTAATTGAGTGTTGTAGTAGGCACTAAACTCACCGCTCCTTGGTTTATTTATTAATCTGGCATTCATTTATAACTAATCTACAGGATCATAATTAATAAATACAGAGATAAGAGCAATATTACGCCCTAAGTAGTATGTTTTCATTACAAAAAAGCATTGTTTAACTGCACTAAACTCATATTGTTTACACTTTTACCTATTAACTCTACATCTTTGAAAATATTAAAGTTATATGAAACATGATTGTTATTTACCCTGCAATCTAACGGCTTGAATAAACGCTTATTCAAGCCGTTATAAGCTATCAAGCGTTAAGTTAGTGTCGACCCCTTAAGTCCCCGCATTTGTTTTTACTGGGCTACCTGCACTGCGCGCTCTTTATTTATTACAAGCGGGATAAATCTGCCAGCTAGTGTATACTTAGTTGTAGTCATTCTTTAGAGTAATAAAATGCTAAGACTCGCTTTTGTTGTATTACTAATAATTGGTAGTTTTAAGGTATTTGCCTGTGCCAAAACACTTAAAGTGGGTACTAATGAACGCAACTGGCCGCCTTATGTGGTGGCAGTTAATAACAATTTAACCGGCGTTGAGATTGATGTGGTAAATACGATTTTTAACAGCTCACCTTTTTGTTTAAAGTTTATGTTGCTGCCTACTTCTGCTCGTGCTTTTGAAGAGTTAAAAGAAGGCCGTATTGATATTGTTTTTGCAGCCAGCATAACCCCTGATAGACAAAGTTATGCCTATTTTAGCGATACTTATCGCGATGAAATAATGCGCCTTTATAAATATAGCGACTCTCCTGATATAAATAACCTAAGCGATATTTTTTATAGAGATTTAACGCTCGCTATTGGTCGCGGTAGTTATTATGGCGCAGCATTTGCGCAGTTTAAACAAAATCATCCTGCTCACGTTATTATGATGCCCACAGCCGACAAACGCTTTGCTATGCTTAGTAAAAACAGGGTTGATTATGCAATAGAAGACGAAGTAGCTGCACAATATTTTATAAACCAACATCCAAGCGTTAAGCCTGTTCCTAATATGGCGGCCATTAATAAGAGTTCGATTCATTTAATGTTGAGTAAAAAAACCATTAACCAAGTCGAGTTACAAACTATAAATGAGTTAATTAAGCAAAATAAAAGCAACATACACGCTATTTATCAGCGGTTATAGCTTTTAAGCTTTATTCTTTTACCTTTCATCTTTGGGCGTGGATCTGTATAATTCGCGGCCTATTATTTACTCTATCGCTTGTTTATTTATGCGGCACCTTGCTGCAGCTTAACCCTGCCATTAATTTTCTAGGATTACTTTTTTTGATCTCCACCGCAAATATTACGATGCAGTTTGGCGCAGAGCCGTTGTTTGAAAACATTTCAGCTAAATTTGGTAACGGTAACCGTTACGGTTTAATTGGCGCTAACGGCTGCGGCAAGTCGACATTTATGAAAATTTTAAGCGGTGCGCTTACGCCTAGTGCAGGTAATGTGTCTATTACGCCAGGGCTAAAATTAGGTAACCTAAGCCAAGATCAGTTTGCGTTTGAACAATACAGCGTAGTTGACGCGGTAATTATGGGCGACGTTGAGCTTTGGAAAGTAAAACAAGAGCGCGACCGTATCTACTCGTTGCCTGAAATGAGCGAAGAAGACGGCATGAAAGTGGCCGAGCTTGAAAGCATCTTTGCTGAAATGGACGGTTACACCGCAGAAAGCCGCGCAGAAGAAATACTACTTGATGCAGGTATCGATAAAGAATTTCATTATGGTTTAATGGCGAACGTAGCCCCTGGTTGGAAATTGCGTGTGCTGTTAGCACAGGCACTATTTGCTAATCCTGACATTTTGCTACTAGATGAGCCAACCAATAACTTGGACATTCATACTATTACGTGGCTTGCGAATGAGCTTAACCAACGTAAATGTACCATGATTATTATTTCCCATGACCGTCACTTTTTAAACTCGGTATGTACGCACATGGCCGATATTGATTACGGCGAGCTGCGTATTTACCCAGGTAATTACGAAAAGTACCTTGAAGCCTCGGGCTTGCAACGCGAACAGTTATTAGCTGAAAACGCGAAAAAAAGCGCTGAAATAGACGAGCTGCAAGACTTTGTTAACCGTTTTGGTGCTAATGCCTCTAAAGCAAAACAAGCCAGCTCGCGCGCTAAAAAAATGGACAAAATTAAGCTTGATGAAGTTAAAGCATCAAGCCGTATGAGCCCGTCACTGAGCTTTGACGAAGGCAAAAAAATGTATCGCCAAGCGCTTGAGCTAACCAAACTTGGCCATGGGTTTGACGGTGAAACGTTATTTACCGGCGGCGACTTATTGCTTGAAGCGGGTGCAAAGCTTGCGGTTATCGGCGAAAACGGTGTGGGTAAAACCACCTTTTTACGTTGTTTAGTTAACGAGCTTGAAAGTTTACACGGTGAAGTTAAATGGTCAGAAAACGCGACCTTTGGTTACTGCCCACAAGACAGCAGCAAAGACTTTGATAACGACTTAACTTTATTTGATTGGATGTCGCAGTGGCGCACTGCTAAACACAACGATTTAATGGTTCGTGGCATGTTAGGGCGTTTATTATTTACCGCAGACGATTCAAATAAAAAAGCGCGTAACTGTTCAGGTGGTGAGAAAAACCGTCTGTTATTCGGTAAGTTAATGATGCAAGACGTTAACGTACTAATAATGGATGAACCAACAAACCACATGGATATGGAAGCCATTGAAGCGCTTAACAATGCGCTAAAAGATTTTAAAGGCACGCTTATTTTTGTAAGCCACGACCGTGAGTTTGTATCGTCACTAGCAACGCGTATTGTTGATATTAAAGACAAGCAAGTGATTGACTTTCAAGGTACGTTTGACGAATACCTGGCAAGCTGCGAAGAAAACAAAGTAGCTTAAGAGCTAGGTTAAAGAAATAGCCTAAACCATTTTAAAAGCGGTGCTTGTTTAAGCGCCGTTTTTTTGTGTCTGTATTTCGGGGTTCGGGGTTCGGGGTTCGGGGTTCGGGGTTCGGGGTTCGGGGTTCGGGGTTCGGGGTTCGGGGTTCGGGGTTCGGGGTTCGGGGTTCGGGGTTCAGGTTCGGGGTTCGGGGTTCGTTCGGGGTTCAGTTCGGGGTTCGGGGTCGTCGGGGTTCAGTTCGGGGTTCGGGGTTCGGGGTTCGGGGTTCAGGGTTCGGGGTCTGGGGTTCGGGGTTCAGGTTCTCAGGGGTTCAGGGTTCAGGGTTCGGGGTTCAGGGTTCGGGGTTCGTCTGGGGTTCGGGGTTCAGTTCTGGGGTTCGTCGGGTTCGGGGTTCGGGGTTCGGGGTTCGCCAAAATTATGCTTAGTATTAATTATAACGCAATTAGTAATTTATTTATAAAAAGCAAAGAAAGGCTGTGTTTTTTTGCTCATTTGCACTCATTCTTTGCTCTTTGTGCAAATAACTTTTAAGTGATTTATTTACCACTGAAGGTTATGAGGCGCTGCATTTTGCCCGCGTCTCGCAGCCCGTTGCCCGTTGTCTTCTCATTTACTCTCATTCGCTTCTCTGTGTTCAAATAGCTTTTAGTGAATTATGCACAAAGAGGGCTATGAGGCGCTGCGCTGAAAGAGTAGGTTAAAGGATAAAGGTTTCAGATTTTAGCACTAGCTCGCGCCTCGCGCCTCGCAGCCCGTTGCCCGTTGCCCGTTGCCCGCAGCTCGTAACTTTCAAATAATAAAAAAAAGGAGCATTACTGCTCCTTTTTAAATATTAAAAAGGTTTATTTAATATCAAACCTATCGGCGTTCATTACTTTTACCCATGCATTTATAAAGTCGTGTACAAAACGGGTTTTGTTATCGTCTTGAGCATAAAACTCTGCTAATGCACGTAGGATTGAGTTTGAACCAAACACTAAATCAACCCGCGTAGCCGTGTATTTAGTTTTACCGCTTGCACGGTCAACTATGTTGTACTCGCCTTTACTTGCAGGTTCCCAGCGGTTGTTCATGTCGGTTAAATTAACAAAGAAGTCGTTACTCAGTACGCCTACGTTGTCGGTAAATACGCCATGCTCACTATTGCCATAGTTAGTGCCCAGTACGCGCATACCAGCTAGTAACACGCTCATTTCTGGCGCGGTTAAGCCCATTAATTGGCTGCGCTCCAGTAATAGCTCCTCGGCGGATACAGCGTAGTCTTTTTTCAACCAGTTTCTAAAGCCATCATGAATTGGCTCTAATGGCTCAAATGACTCTGCGTCGGTCATATCATCAGTTGCATCGCCACGCCCTGGGGTAAATGGTATGGTTACATCAACTCCGGCCTTTTTAGCAGCTTGCTCTACTGCAGCGGTGCCGCCAAGTACGATTAAATCAGCCATACTAACAGGCTTAATTAAACTCGATTGCAGTGTTTCAAGTGCGCTAAGTACCTTGGCTAAACGCGCAGGCTCGTTACCTTGCCAGTTATTTTGCGGAGCTAGGCGAATACGGGCGCCATTAGCACCACCACGGTGATCGGAGCCTCTATAAGTACGTGCGCTGTCCCATGCGGTATTAATTAAGTCGGTTTCACTTAATCCACAATTGAGTAGCTTCGCTTTTAAGTCGGTTATTTCAGCGTCGCTTAAGGTGTAATCAACCGTTGGAATTGGGTCTTGCCAGATTAAATCTTCGCTTGGTACATCGGCACCTAAATAGCGCGATTTTGGCCCTAAATCACGGTGGGTTAACTTAAACCATGCGCGAGCAAATACGTCAGTAAAGTACTCAAAATCGTCATTAAAACGCTCAATAATTTTACGATATGCGGGGTCGAGCTTCATTGCCATGTCGGCATCGGTCATTATTGGGTTTAAACGAATTGATGAGTCTTCCACATCAACGGGTTTATCTTCTTCTTTAATATTAACCGGCTCCCACTGATGAGCACCGGCAGGGCTTTTTGTTAGCTCCCATTCGTAATTGAGTAACAATTTACAATAGCCGTTATCCCATTTAGTTGGGTAGGTTGTCCATGCGCCCTCAATACCTGAGGTCATGGTATCGCGGCCAATGCCACGGGTTTTATGGTTATTCCAACCAAGGCCTTGCTCATGTACGTCGGCAGCTTCTGGCTCTGGGCCTAAGTTTTCTTCTTTACCATTACCGTGAGTTTTACCAACAGTGTGGCCACCAACGGTAAGTGCTGCGGTTTCTTCGTCGTTCATGGCCATGCGGGCAAAGGTTTCGCGTACTTGATCTGCGGTTTTAAGCGGATCGGGCTTGCCATTAACCCCTTCTGGGTTTACATAAATTAAGCCCATTTGTACTGCTGCTAATGGGTTTTCCATGGTATCGGGTTTATCAACCTGGGTATAACGCTCATCACTAGGCGCAAGCCATTCTTTTTCTGCGCCCCAGTAAACGTCTTTTTCTGGGTGCCAAATATCTTCTCGTCCGCCAGCAAAGCCAAAGGTTTTAAGTCCCATTGATTCATACGCCATATTACCGGCTAAAATCATCAGATCAGCCCATGAAAGCTTATTGCCGTATTTCTTTTTAATTGGCCACAGCAAACGGCGAGCTTTGTCGAGGTTAGCATTATCAGGCCATGAGTTAAGTGGAGCAAAACGTTGATTACCCGTACCGCCACCGCCTCGGCCATCCGCTAAACGATACGAGCCCGCAGCATGCCACGCCATACGGATCATCAGGCCACCATAGTGCCCCCAATCGGCTGGCCACCACGGTTGGCTTTGAGTCATTAAATTTTTTAGGTCGGTTTTAAGCGCCTCTAAATCCAATGAATTAAAAGCGTCGGCGTAATTAAAGTCGTTATCGTAAGGGCTGGTTTTACTATCGTGCTGATGAAGAATGTCTAAATTCAGTGAGTTTGGCCACCAATCTGTATTGGTGTTTTCAGTTGTGGTATTACTGCCATGCATAACCGGGCATTTACCCGCTTTAGGATTATCCATATTGAGCTCCTTTTTAAGTATAAATAAAAACGCCCATGCTTACTGCTTTTGGTATTCACCAGTTGGGAGCGCTGTTATTTTATTGCCATTAAATGAATGACGTGTATGGTCTCTACTTATTCAATATACGTGTAGCTGCTTTGATACGCTAGAGCAAGGCGATGCTTTAAAACGATTACAATCATTTATAAATATGATGATGCTGCCAGCAAATGAATATTAAAACTTTTTATAAATTAGATGATCGTTATTAAAAATAGCCACGTAATGTATGCTGAAGGGTTTGAAAGTGACTTAGGTTATCTTAAGTGCACAGTGGAATACCCCCCTTCGCCATGAAATTATAGTTATAAAAGGTGTATAAATTATTTATGCACCTTTATTTCTTCCCTATTTTTAACTATTTGAATTTAGTTAAGTAAAAATTCAGGTAGTGACACATACACTAGGCCCTATCTCCTATTGTTCCCTGAGATGTTGATGTAGTTTTTTCCAGCCCACCTTGGGCTGGTTTTTTTTGCCTATAATTACTGCCACCCAAGTTAATACCAGCTTCCCTATACTCACCCTAGTACCAATGATGTGCGCATGTTAAAGTTAGCGAAGCGATTAATTAATTTTTTAACTAGGCATATCAATGCGTTTTTATTTTTTACTATTTATTGTTTTTATAGGTGCTTCATCTGCAGTGCAAGCTGCTGATAAAAACACTGCAACCTTGGATGAGCAACAGCAACGTGAATTAGCACAGCTAAAAGAACCGATGTACAAGCCATTACTTGAGCGTTATATTCTCGACGAATTGAAGTCGGTACGCCAAGATCAACAAAAACTGCGTGAAGACTTAACCAAACAGGTCACTCATGCTCAGTTAGACACCGCCGATCGGGCGCTAACTTACACAACCGACACGATTAACAATGTATTTTTTATTATCACCGCCACCGCTTCTATTTTAGTATTGGTGGGCTGGAATTCATTACGTGATGTAAAAAATAAAGTAGAAGATATAGTAAACACTCGAGTTAGTGTTATTACTGACGAGTACGAAGACCGCTTGAAAATTTTAGAAGAAAAACTGCGAGTTCGCTCTGAAGAAATACTCAGTAACCAAGAACGTATATCGATCACCAACGAAGTTCATTCGTTATGGATGCGAGCCAACCTAGAAAGTGATATTGCTAATAAAATTGAAATATTCGATGAGATTTTAAAACGTAAACCAGAAGATGTAGAAGCCATTGCCTACAAAGCGGATGCATTATTAGAGCTAAATGAGACTGAGCAAGCTATTGAGCTTTGTAATCAAGCTATTGATATAGACAGTGATTATGGTTACGCCTATTGGCAAAGAGCCTGTGCGTATGCTTTAACCCATGAGCATGCAGATGCTCTAGCTGATATAAAAATGTCGCTTGAGTACTCGCCTAACTTGCGAAACGAGCTACTTCACGAAAGTGCTTTTGCCAGCCTACATGATAACGAAAGCTTTAATGCTATTGTTTCAAATGAAGCCTAGCGTTTAAAGTATAAATCTATTGATTTAGAGAGCAGCTCGTCGAGCTGCTCTTCAAAGTCTTCTATGTCAATTTCAAAATGATTTAAGTACGCTTTAGCCTGCACCTGAGATAAATTGCGGTTTTTAACGCTATATTGGCGCTCATCTTTTTGCTTGTCGTATCGGGGTAAAAATAATAACTGCGCATAATAAGGCGATTTAATGTGCTTGTTCGCAAAGCGACAAAAGTCTTCAATGTGGTCTACGCCATCAGGGCCTAAACAGCCTGGCTCTACTCGATACATTACGCGAATTTTTTTCTCGTCACTTAGCTGCATAATTAATAATTACCTAAAAAATAAAACTCTAACCACTTTACCATCTTTGATCTGATAACTTGAAATAAGCTCTGAACGTTTATCTATAACGTTCGCATCCGTTGAACAGGTTTCTGATAGCTCATGGTCTATTACAATGTCACCATGCACAATACGCTTAATTGGTGATGAGCGCAGACACTTAAGTTTTTTAAACATAATGCCATAACGCGCTATTAGTTTTTCTTTGCCTTTAAATAATAGCTCATTCGGGAAAATATAAAACTCAACATCTTCATCATACATGCGAATAAATTCTTCAATGTTACGCGCGTTGTAAGCGTTTACTAATTGCTCAACAACAGCCAGTGACTCGCGAGACTGTTTTGCTTTGGCTTGTTGCCTTGCTGTGAGTGCTTCTTTTGCTTGTGTTACTGCTTGCTCAGCTTGCGCAACAGCCTGTGCTTTATCAGCTTTACTATTAGGCTGCTGTGCGGGCTTTGTTGATTCACTGCCCAGTACTTGAGAGTCATCTGCTTTTACTTTCTCAACAACCGGCTTTTTTGGTGTATTAGCCTCTTGGCTTAATGTATCAAGCGCATCTTGTTGCTGCGGTGCGTTTTTTTGCTGTGTTTGTTTAGTCTCGTCCAGCTGTGTTGATTGCTCTATAGCATGACTATTTAACGTGAAAGCGGCCAATAAACAGGCACAAATAATAAATAAAGATTTCATGGATTTCCTAAGTACAAAGACTAAATGCAATTAAAGCGCAACATAGCAAATTTTAGGCCTCTGAGATAGTTATTATAACGTTATAACTCACTACCAATACTGCTCAACAGTGATATGCCCCGGCTCTTTTCGGCGATTACGCTTATAGTTTTGAGCCAATAATAATTCTGTGGTGTCTTTAACCATTTGCGGATTACCACACAACATAAATTGCGCGTTATTTGGTGTGGCGCATAATCCAACGTGCTCATATAAAGCGTTGTTTTCAATTACTGTGGTAATTCTACCAGCTAAGCCCTGTAAAGGCGCCTCACGGCTAACAACCGGAATATAGTTGAGTTGACTAGTGTATAATCTTTTTAGTTTGCCAATAAGCTCCTGATAGCTTAAATCGCTATTTTTCCGTACCCCATGCACTAAATTTATGTGTTGATATTTTTGCCATACTTCGCTCTGCTGTAGCATTGATAAAAATGGCCCAATTGCTGTGCCTGTACTCAGCATCCACAATTGCTCACTTGCTGGCACTTCATCTAGAGTAAAAAAACCAGTTGCTCGGCGCTCTATTAATACGGTGTCACCTGGTTTGAGAGTGGCTAAATGAGAGGATAGTAAACCATCAACCACGTTAATGAGGTAAAACTCTAAATCAGGACTTTGAGGGGCGTTAACATAAGAGTAGGCGCGAGCTATACGTTTATCACCGTCCATAATAGAAAGCTTTGTAAATTGTCCTGCTTTAAACGGCTCTACATCAGCGTGAACGGTTATGCTAAATAACGATTCATTCCACCATTTGACTGACTTTACTGTCGCATCAATCCAATTAGACATAGTTACTCCAGAGTTTAAGACGTGTTTTAGCTATCAGCTAAAACTTTAAAATTGTTCATTTTAAAGGCAAGCTTTATAACTTAAACATTAGCATTAAGTTATAAATTCTGACAGGGAAATAAATGGGAACACAACGGGCTTCGGGCTACGGGTTTCGAGTATCGAGCAACGAGCTAGTGCTAAAACCTGAGATCTTTAATCTACTCTTTCAGCGCAGCGTCTCTTTGCCCTCTTTGTGAACAATGACCTTGCGCGGCATAAAGCTCCGCCTACAGTAAATTTAGAAGTTAACCATATCAGTAGGCGGGAGTTTACCTCGCGCATTTGTGTTTAATATCCTAGACCTGACGCGATATAAAATCGCTACTACGAAAGGCACTTACTGCTAAAAACAATTTTTCACCACAGAGGGTTCCGAGGCGCTTTGCGCTACACAGAGGTGGATTGGTATTTTTTAAGCATTTCTCTGTAAACTCAGTGTTCTCGGTGGTAAATATTTTTTAATTAATGACCTTGCACGGCATAAAGCCCCGCCTAAAGTAAATTTAGAAGGTAACCATATCAGTAGGCGGAAGTTTACCTCGCGCATTTTAATCTGACATCTAAAGTCTAATTTCTTGTTTAAACACAGAGAAGTGAATGAGAGTAAATGAGAAAACAACGGGCTTCGAGTGACGAGCTGCGAGCTAGTGCTAAAACCTAGGAACATAAAGCTCGTAGCCCGTAGCTCGAAGCTCGCATCAAAATCTCAGGCATAAAAAAAGCCGCATAAAATGCGGCTTTGGGGGTTTAGTCTCACTTCACTTTGGGCGTGTCTCCAAAACTTAGTGAATACGTTACCAAGGAACTGTTATATTTAACCTGAACTCTGGATAGTAAATCTCTTAACCAAAGTTCAGGTTATTTAGTTAATTAAATTGACTCTAGGGCAATTTTAACCATTTCGTTGAACGTGGTTTGACGCTCATCTGCAGGTGTTGCTTCGCCGGTGATCACGTGATCGCTTACGGTAAATAATGCCATTGCTTTTGCGCCATATTCTGCTGCTACGCCGTATAGGCCAGCTGTTTCCATATCAACAGCAAGTACACCTAGTTTGTCTAGGTCTTTGTAGAAAGTGTCGTCTGCTTGATAGAAAGTATCGGTAGTAAATACGTTACCTACTTTTGCATCAATGCCTAAATCTTTAGCCGCATTAACGCCGTTTAAAAGTAAATCAAAGTTAGCAATCGCTGCAAAGTCAGTACCACGAACGCGGGCACGGTTCACGTTAGAATCTGTGCTTGCACCTTGTGCAAAGATTACATCGCGAATTTTAATATCGCTGCCAATACCACCACAGGTACCAATACGGATAATATTTTTAACGCCAAAACTAACAATAAGCTCACGAGCATAAATTGACATTGAAGGAATGCCCATGCCAGAACCCATAATGCTCACTGGCTTACCTTTGTAAGTTCCAGTAAAGCCGTACATGTTACGTACGCCGGTTACTTGCACTGCATCATCTAAAAAGTTTTCAGCAATATATTGTGCGCGTAGCGGATCGCCTGGCATTAATACTGTTTCGGCAAAATCACCTACGTTTGCACTGATATGCGGAGTACTCATTGATTGTTTTCCTTTTGTTTGGCTAAAAGCCCTATTACTTTAAAAATATAGTAGCGTATTTTTAAATTACTTAACTGTATTTAGCTTATCGACAAAGCCATCACCATACTCTAACGCTTTTAGGTTAAACCATTGCGCAAGTGTTTGACCGATATCAGCAAAGCTATTGCGCTCACCCAGTGGCGTGTTGTTCATTCCTGGCTGATAAGCAATAACTGGCACATACTCACGAGTGTGCTCTGACCCTGGAAAGGTAGGGTCACAGCCATGATCGGCGGTGATCATTAATAAATCATCTGGCTTTAATTGCTCTAAAATAGTTGGTAAGTAATCATCAAACTCTTTTAGCGCTTTAGCATAGCCAACAGGATTTCTGCGATGGCCAAACTTTTCATCAAAATCAACTAAATTGGTAAAAATTAAACTGTGATCCTGCGCAGTTGCCATCACTTCACTGGTTTTTTCTAGCAAGTTCATTAACCCTGGTGCTTTATGCTTTTGGGTAATGCCTTGGTGCGCATAAATATCTGAAATTTTACCAATACTAATGACTTCGCCACCGTCTTTTGCAAGTACATCAAGCAATGTTGGCGAAGGCGGTAATACTGAATAATCACGACGATTACCGGTTCTGGCAAAGTCTTGACTATTTGAACCCAAAAATGGCCGCGCAATCACTCGTCCTATATTCATTTCATCAAGCAGCGCCCGTGCGATTTCGCATACTTGATAAAGCTTCTCTAGGCCGAATGATTCTTCATGCGCGGCTATTTGAAACACACTGTCAGCTGAGGTGTAACAGATTGGTTTACCTGTTTTTACGTGCTCTTCACCTAGCTGCTCTAAAATGGTGGTTCCCGATGCATGGCAATTGCCTAAAATGCCCGGAATACCTGTACGAGCAATAAACTCGTCTACAAATTCTTGTGGGAAACTCGGTTGTGTTTTTGGGAAATATCCCCAATCAAATAACACCGGCACGCCAGCCATTTCCCAATGTCCCGATGGCGTATCTTTTCCGCTTGAAAGCTCTTTTGCATAACCCCATGCGCCTTGTGGCTCATTGCGATCAGCAATTAAACAGGGTTCTTTACCAGCGGCTTCACATGCATCTACTAACCCTAATTTTGAAAGGTTAGGAAGCGAAAGCTTGCTGCCAGTTTCGTCATAATATGCCTTGAGTAAATGTGCGAATGTATTAGCACCTACATCACCGAATTTATCTGCATCGGGTGCTGCGCCAATTCCTAAACTATCCGCCATTAAGATAATTGCTCTTGCCATTGTGACCTCACATCTGTTCTAGGTGGTTACTTTATCCGCTCTTCGATTTTTCCGTACAGGACATAAGTCCTGTTTCATAAAACCTAAACATTATAAATTTGCACTCTTAAGCGAAGCAAAAGAGATTAATCGTGTCTTTTTTGCTATTGTGATCTACCAACAATATATCCTTCTGTGTGGGTGAGAACTTTAGTGACACGAACTATTATAGCTATTGCAGGCGCATCGGCGTCCGGCAAATCTCTATTTAGCCAAACAATATACAATGAATTGGTGAATGAGCTTGAACCAGGCGCTATCGCCATTATTGAAGAAGATGCTTATTACAAGGATCAATCGCATTTGCCGATGGCACATCGTACGCAAACGAATTACGACCATCCTGATGCATTTGAACACGAATTAATGCTTGAGCATTTAACACAACTTCGTAATGGCCACTCAGTTGAAGTACCAACTTATGATTATGCCCAACATACACGCAGCGATAAAACACGCCGTGTGGCTTCGGCTAAAATACTCATTGTAGAAGGTATTTTATTACTGAGCGATAAAGCACTTAATAAAGAATTTGATATTAAGGTGTTTATAGATACACCGCTAGATATTTGTTTAATGCGCCGAATGCAGCGCGACATGGAACAAAGAGGCAGAACATTACAATCTGTTGTTGAGCAATATCAAGCAACTGTTAGACCGATGTTTTATCAATTTATTGAGCCTTCAAAGCATAACGCTGATTTAGTTGTGACTCGAGGCGGTATGAATCGCGTTGCGATTGATATTATAAAAAGTAAAATAAAATACATTTTACAAGAATAACAACGGGAAACGTTTGTATGACAACATTTATGAGCTTAGTAGGCATGATGGTGCTACTAGGCATTGCCTTTGCGGCTTCAACTAACCGCAAAGCAATTAGTTTAAGAACCGTTGGTATAGCGTTTGCTATGCAAGTCGTTATTGGCGGTTTTGTTCTGTTTTTTGAAGCAGGCAAAAATGTATTAACAAGCATGTCAGCAGCTGTTTCATCGGTTATTGGTTATGCAAATGACGGTATTGGGTTTTTATTTGGTCCGCTAGCGTCGCAAGATACGCTTGGTTTTATATTCGCAATTCAAGTATTGCCGGTTATTGTGTTTTTCTCAGCGCTTGTAGCTGTTTTATATCACTTAGGCATTATGGATTGGATAATTAGAATTTTAGGCGGTGGTTTACAAAAGCTTTTGAAAACCTCGCGTACAGAATCGCTTTCAGCAACGGCCAATATTTTTGTGGGCCAAACTGAAGCACCGCTAATAGTTAAGCCATTTATAGCAACAATGACTAAGTCTGAATTGTTTGCAGTAATGGTAGGTGGTTTAGCCACTGTAGCAGGCTCTGTAATGGCCGGTTACGTAATTATTGGTGTAGACCTTAAGTATCTTATTGCGGCAAGCTTTATGGCGGCGCCAGGTGGTTTTTTAATGGCAAAAATGATTGTGCCAGAAACAGAAACTCCTAAAGATAACTTAGCAGATTTAGATTTAAGTGATGATGATAAACCAGTTAATGTAATTGATGCAGCAGCATCAGGCGCAGCTAACGGCATGCATCTAGCACTTAACGTAGGTGCAATGCTACTTGCCTTCGTGGCGTTAATTGCTCTACTAAACGGTTTATTAGGCGGCGTTGGTGGGTGGTTCGATTACCCAACATTGACGCTTCAAGAAATATTAGGCTATTTATTTGCTCCTGTTGCATGGTTACTCGGTGTACCGTGGGATGAAGCAATTATAGCCGGCAGCTTTATTGGTCAAAAGATAGTAGTAAACGAGTTTGTTGCTTACTTAGACTTTATAAATTATCGCGATACGTTAAGTGCTCACACGCAAGCAATTGTTACTTTTGCATTGTGTGGATTTGCTAACTTATCATCGATAGCCATTTTACTAGGTGGATTAGGCGGTATGGCGCCTAGTCGGCGAAAGGATATCGCACGCTTAGGGCTCAGAGCAGTGTTAGCAGGATCTATGGCTAACCTTATGAGCGCAGCAATTGCTGGGTTTTTCCTCTCGCTAGCTTAGAAACTTAAAGAGATGATCCATCTGTTGCAAAACAATAGGATAGCGCTTTAAGGGGTTAAAGCACTATCTGACTTGAACGATACTTCACCAAGGGCCGCAAGGCCCTTTTATCGTTTTAGCACCTCTACTTTCTAAATCCTCAACAACTCGCCCCCCAAAATTATGCTTTGCTTAACCTTCATCCACGCACTCCTTAGCCATCATTGCACTTATACCAATCCGCAATAATACTTAATCATTTTGCGGGGCTAAACGTGTCGCTACCTGTGTTAAAAAATTCTCATTTAGAACAACTAAATAGCGAATTTTTTGCCTAGCTATCAACTCGTTTTTCCAGCCTCAAAATAGACCACTTAATTAAGCGAATTGGTATTACTAAAAAATATGAACAACTGTGTAACTGCAGAAGCATTTAATTGTCAGCCCTTTATAAAAGGCGCTTGAGAGTGCGAAGTTAACAAGGATGAATGGCTGTGAAGAGGTAATATAGGCATTATTAAGCGGGAACTTTTTGAGCTTTTCCGCGCTTGGCCGATCTAAGCTTTAATTTTTTACATAACGGTTAATGTAAGGTTCATAGCCAGACTCTGCTTTAAGTTGCTTTAGAGCTTGATTAAAACGTTCTACGATCACAGGTGAAGCAGCTGTATTAAAACCAATATAGTTGCCTTTAAGTTCATCTACATGAATTTGTTCGAGCTTCACTAAATCATCTCTAGAGTATCCAAATGGTTCAGTTTGATGGTCAATGGTAAAGTCAGATCCAATAATTAAATCGATGCGGTTTTTAAAAAACAGTCGCATAAACGAGTCAGTGTCGCTAAATAGCAATAAGTTTTTATCAGCTACAAACCCAAGTCGGCGCACCAGCATTTCATAAATATCGCCACGCACTATACCTAACGAATAGTTTTTAGCTTGGGTGATATCGTCCATCACAATATGTTCGCTGATTTTTAATTTATAAAAATAGGTTTGATTTGACACCAAGGGTCCAACCCATTGAAAAAGAGGTTCTCGCTCTTGCGTTTTTGCCAAAGAAATAATGGCTGACTGTGGGTTATTTTGCACTAAGTGGTAAGCGCGCTTCCAGGGTAGCATAATAAACTCGCACTTTAGTGCGGCACGGACACAGGCATCTTTTACTATGTCATGATTAATACCCGCCAATTGGCCAGCACTACTTTGAAAGTTATACGGAGGAAAACTTTCGGTATAAATAACCAGCTTAGGCTCAGCAGCCTGAATTTTTTGGCTAAATAACAGCACAAAAGCTAATAATATAAATTTATAGATACACACCCCCTGTGGTTTAAGTAATAACTTTAACCTAGAAAACTCGTAGAGACTATTAATTTATAACGCTGTTTGTAATGTTAAAATAGCAGATGACGTAAATAGCAATAAAATGACGGGAATATTAAAGCGGTGGTGGGATGTTCTTAAATTTTGGGCACAAAAAAAGCGCCTTAAGCGCTTTTTTTCATTTTACTTAAAAAGTAAAATTATAGAGCTGTGATGTTATCAGCTTGAGGACCTTTTTGACCTTGTGAAAGAGTGAACTCTACACGTTGGCCTTCAGCTAAAGTTTTGAAACCTTCGCTTTTGATTGCTGAGAAATGTGCGAAAACGTCTGGACCGTTTTCTTGCTCGATGAAACCAAAACCTTTAGACTCGTTGAACCACTTAACTGTACCTGATACGATGTTAGACATAGTATTATTCCTGATATAAAAAATTAAATTGTGCCCTAATGGGCGGTGTAGCAAAAAATGAGATGGTACTTAAAAACTTCAGGACGGTACTACAAGTATTACTTATACAACAACGAAATGGAGATTTATAAATTATCATGCTTTCTTTCTAGCTGCGGCCTACTATATAGAGTTACAGGGGTAAGTCAACCCTTTATGTGATTTAATTAATAAAATAACCTTCGTAACTCACTTTAAATGTTAAGCACTTGTTTAAGCAGCTTAAAATTCAAATTCTAACGCCATTCTAAAGCTATGATTCTTCTCTGACTGGCTGATTTCAGTAATAAAACCGGCTTCCCACTTTAATTGTTTTTGTCCATCAAAGCGATGCAAGCCTATAAAACCAGGGCCAATACCCACAAAGTCTTCACCAAGATACACCTCAACCGCGGGCTGAAAAGCAGACAAGTATCGGTAGCGATACTGCGCTCTAAACTCGCTTTCCCATTCGTTTTCTATATCTTGCCCCCATTCGTATACTAAAAAAGCATTCATGGTGAGGCTTGCACGACCAAACTCTTTTTCAATTACAAAACCAGAGGTTGCTTCGTATGCGTCGGCGTCATGCTGTTTTTCAAATTCAAATAACGCGCCCCAATCAGCCCATAGCCTGCCCTGCTCTATTAACTGCCATCTAAGCTCTAACTCATACGCTTGCAAGCCAAAGTCACCGTTATCATCGCGCTCACCCACGATGTAGCCTTCCAATGCCATGGTGTCGTTTATTGCGCCGCCTAAGCCAACGCGCTGCGCTAAAATATTACCACTATCAGTTTGATGCGACACAAGCCGCCATTCTAGCTCGCGCTCAAACGGCAACACATACGGATGATAAACTTTATCTACTACTATGCCATCAGCATAAGCCAGCTTAGGTATTAATAAACAAAAACCAATTAATACAGTGGCTGCAAATAGGTTTATTGCTTTCATGATTTTTCCTTAGTGATTGATTTAGGAATAAAATAACAAACAGATAAAAATAACACGCTGCTCAACGCATAGCTTAAAACACTGGTTAAATTAGGCGTAGCCTCATAACCAATCAGAGCTCGCAATACTCTCCCAAACTCTGAGTTTTCGGTTAAAATGGCACGTAAATCCCATACGGTTACCGTTGTTGCTATCAAATCAATTTGGCTCGCCAAATCAAGCGCCACAACTAGTTTTGCCGCACTATTTAATGCTAACAATACCAATAAAGGGGTAAGTCCAAAGCGCTGTTTGATTGCACTCAATAAAAAATACAACAACACGCTAAAGCTGCTGCATATTCCCAAACCTAAAAAAGTGCCAATAAATAAACTTTGTGCCGCTTCGTTGTTTTGCCAAAAGCCAATCAGGTAAATAATGTAGTGACTTAAATAAAGTGTCATTACGCTGATAATCGCAATCATAAAAGCAGCTGTTGCCTGTTTAATGGCGTAGTACAGTGCACTAATAAAAATTAAAATACACAAACCAATTTGGGCATATTCTAAACCCTGATAGTCAAACAAGGGGCTCATTAACGGCGCACTTTTTACAAACAAAAATGAAAGCCCGATCCCTAAAATAAGCCCTCCCAGCAATTTCATTAAACTTTGCTTGGCTACAACTTGGAGTAAAATAAGTAAAATGGCCACCGGCAGTAACTGGTTTAGACTCATCACTAGGCTAGTAATTAGCATTAGAGCGCTCCTTTTCAGTCACTATGACAGCACCACGCGCCGTATTGGGCGAGAACTCGCCAAAAAATTCATAACGCCCAGGGATTAACGGCCCGATATAAATAACGCTTTTGCGCTTAGGGTAAAGTACTTTCTCTCGATTGAGATCGAAACTGTCGAACTCTTCAGGCGTACTATCTTGATTTTCGATTAACAAGCGTACCTTTTTATTGGCCGGTACGACGATTTCTGCGGGGTAAAACAAATGATCTTTAAGTACAATAAGGTAGTCTTTACTGGCGGCGTTAAATGATAAAAATACACAACAATATAAGTAAGGCCTAATAAGTCGTTTAATCACATTTAGCTCCTGCAAAAACTACCTGTACTTTTAAGCCACCCAAATCACTATCCGTTAAGTGAATTTCAGCGCGATAAATAGCAATAATATGCTGCACTATTGCCATGCCTAAACCCGCACCTTGTTCACCCGAAGGGTGTTGGTCACCGCCAACACGATAAAAACGGTTAAATATCAGTTGTTTTTGATCGTCCGTCATACCTGGGCCACTGTCTTCTATTTGCCAAATACGCTGCTTGTGCATCTGCTTTAGCGTTATTTTTATTTGTCCATTGGCTGGTGCGTACTTTATGGCATTGCTAAGTAGGTTTGAAATCAACGTCACTAAGGTAAATTCATCACCGTTAATGATAAAGTCATCTCCCTCAAGACTAATAGTGTGGTTTTTAGCCTCTATTTTTTCATACAACTGGCTAACACCTTCTTGCGTGATCGCTAATAATGACTGCTCCTTAAACTGTTTTTGCCACTGCTCTGGCTGAGTACGCCCTAGTATTAGCATTTGCTCTACTATATTGGACAGTCGATTAATACCTTGAGTCATGGCTTGTAATTCTTGGTTATCGCCTTGTTGAGCAGCCAAATTATGCACATTAATTTTTAAACTGCTCAGGGGAGTACGTAATTCATGTGCCGCATCAGAGGCAAAAAAACGCTCTCGTAAATAGGCGGTTTCTACGCGTTTAAATAAATCGTTTAAGCGGCTGATCACCGGTTTTATCTCTTCATCAGTCACCTGCCAATTGATCGCAGTGAAATCATTTGCTTGGCGCAGAGCTAACTGTTTTGATAAACGGGTTAATGGTGCCAGTGCATATTTAACAAAAAAGCTAATAAATAGCGCAAGCAAAGGAACCGCCCAAAGCATAGGCAACATGGCTGATAAAATCACCGCCTCGGCTAGTTCAAACCGCTTAGCAATCGGCTCGGCAACAACCACGGTGCGTAAAGAAGTGACAAAAACGAATACCCGCATTCGCTGCCCTGCAATATTAAGCGTTTGAAAACCCGCTTGATACTGGCTCAAATCAAGATTTAATTCGTCAGAGCCACTAAGGAGCTCACCAGCTTGCCAAATTTGATACAGTAATTGGGCGCTTTCTTGCATTTTTGGCGCCATGGCGTTTATAGATAAAGGCTGTTGCATCAACACTCCAGCGACTACTTTTAGCTCACTATCAAGTAGTTGCTCACCATGGCTCATACTTTTTTGGTAGCCTTTGACTAAAGCTAAAAAGCACGTTAACACCATCATTGATAGTAAAATAAGAGTTAAACGCTTACGAATTGACATAAAGTATGGTTACCTTTGTAAATTCAAGTTTGTGCAATCTAGGGGCGTTTTAATCACGTGAACTATCTCTTTCCCACGACATAACCAATACCACGGAGAGTTTTAATAAAATCGCTGGGGAATTTTTTTCGTAGGTGATGAATATGCACTTCAATGGTGTTAGAGCCAACCTCTTCACCCCATTGGTACAGTTTGTTTTCTAACTGCTGTTTAGATTGCACGCGACCTTGGTTTTCCAATAGTGCCTTTAGCAGCATGTATTCTTTTCGTGGCAGAGAAAGCAGCTCATTGCTGAGTGTGACACTATGCGCTGACGTGTCCATGGTCACTTCACCACAGTGTAATAAACTTGACTGAGTTTGATTTACTCGTCGGCTCGCTACGCGCAAACGAGCAAATAATTCGGCTGGTTCAAATGGCTTAGCTAAATAATCATCAGCGCCCATATCAAGCCCTTGCACCTTGTCATCTATGCTACTTCGTGCAGTTAGTATAACCACCGGAATCACTTTTTTTTGCGCTTTTATGTGCTTTAGAATTTGTGAACCATCACCATCGGGTAAACCTAGGTCAAGTATAACCAACTCTATTTCACCACTGCCTAAGCATTGCAATGCATGCTTAACCGTTGCGCTATGCTCTACACTGTAGCCTTCTTGGCGCAATGAGCGGCAAAGCCCTTGCGCCACAAGATGATCATCTTCAACTAATAATAAATGCATTGTTTATTTTGTTATCTCTTTAGTTTTTTATCTACTTTAGCTAATAAAGAGCTAATTGCTTGTTGACGATATTTATCAGCTTTAGCACGAGTATCACGAATACCTGCTGCTTGCGCAACTAACAAATGGGCTTTAGCTTGCTCATATTCACGTTCGTCATATAAAAACTCACCATACAAGTAGTTAGTATCAATGCCTTTTTTGTTAAAAGCGAGCGCTTGCTTAAAAAACTTGTCGGCGGTGTCATCATCACCAAAACCAATAGGCCACCCCGGTACTTTACTGTATAAGGTTGCTAGGCTGGCATACGCTGAGCCACCTAAAGCACTGTCGTCTATTTTAAGGGCTTGCTCTAATGACGCTTTTGCATCTTTAGCATAGCCCAGCGCCCCTAACCCACCCTTTGCGCCAGCAAAACTGGCCAGTACAATGCCGTTCCACGTATAGCTATTTGCTGAATCAGGGTAGCTTTCAATAAATTGAGCACTTTGCTCACTTAGTTGAGTAAAGGCTTTGATTTGTGCATCATCTTTAAGCTCATAATTAGCGACCGCCCACTGCTGTTGAATAGCGAGTAAATCGCTTTGTTCGTCTGCAAATACCGGCGATGAAAACACACTAACAATGCTTAAATAAGCTACTAAAGTAAATTTTTTCATAATAAATCCTCTATTAACCTAAAAACTGTTTTATTTTAGGGAGCTGTTTAGCAATTGCGTTATCCACAATACGTGGAAAAACGCCATTGATACGTGCAAAAAGTTTCTCAGGAAAACCAATAAATCGTCTGGTTTTATTTGAGTTTAATAACGCAACTAACTCATCAGCTACCAACTGCGGGGAGTCCATTTGATTACCAAGCGCCTTATTCATTGCTCGTATTTGTGCATCATTAATATCTGTATCGGTTGCTCTTGGTGCTAAATAACTAACTTTAACGGGTGTGTCTGAAAGCTCTCGTGATAGCGCTTCGCTAAAACCACGTAAACCGAACTTACTAGCACAGTAAAGTGTTTGATACGGGTAACCTATGCTGCCAAATGACGACCCAACATTAACTATGGAGCCTTTATTCGCATGCAATTGCGCTAAAAACAGCTGACATAATTTCATAGGGACGGCTAAGTTAGTGCTCAGTAGATTATCAATTTGCTCACTACTCGATGCACTTAAGCTTTGCATTACATTAATGCCTGCATTGTTTATGAGTAACTTAGCGCCCCCTAATTTTTTGGCTTTAATGGCGAGTGCCAACATGTTTTCGGCAATCGTTAAGTCCCCCACAAAAACTATACTACCGGGACATTGACTACTTAGCGTATTGAGGGCATCACTATTTCGCCCCACCAAGAGTAGTTGCCAACCTTGGCCGTGTAGTGTTTTGGCAATGGCTTGACCAATTCCACCTGTCGCACCAGTTAATACACATAAGCCGGTATTCATGCGTGTTGCTCTTGTGCTGATGCTTTAAAAAACGGCTCGTCGTCTAAAGCGCGAAAGATATCGCCGTACAAACGGTAAAAACATTTTGCGCCATGTAAGATAGCCTGCTGATCCGCCTCGTCTGTAATTTGATTCATTAAGTTTTCAAAAAACTTAACATGCTCTATATCAAGCGCGCCGTGAGAGGTTAAATAGCTAAACGCTTTTTTAGGAAGTCCTACTGCATTTGCTATGTTTGATGCGGCTCCATCAGCAAGCGCAATTGAGGTCCCCTCTAATACGTGCACCATGCCAAAAAAGCTAAGCGGATTTTTACGTGCAATACTATCGTAGGCATACGACACCATCATTTCAGTGGCGAATTGTGGCTGACTATAGCGCACACTTTCTTTATCAAACCCACAGGCTGCAATATCGTTTAGCACCCACTCTTGATGACCAATTTCTTCTTCAATATATTCAGCTACAGCTTCTCGTAACCATTCTTGCTCGTCAGACAAACGTGCGCCAAGTGACATCATTAAAGGAACGGTGTGTTTTACATGATGATAAGCCTGCGCTAAAAACGAGGCATACTCTTCAAGTGATGCTTGTCCGTTAAATACACGCTGTATAATTGGCGCAGCTAATAAGTACTCACGCTCGTTTTGAGTTTGTGCTTTTAATGTATTAAAAAAATCACTCATGGATCACTTCTCCAAGTCGGTAAAATTGTTCAAAAATAGGGCTGTAGTGCTGGCTAATTGCCGCTCGTTTAGGGCGATTATTAGCGGTTAATAATCCTTGCTGCTCGCTTAAAGGTTGGGCCAAACGATGCCACTTTTTAATCTGTGCGTAGTCAGGAAGTTGCTGGTTTACTGTTTTTAAATGTGCTTTTAATTGCTCATCACTAAACTTGGGAGCCGCATAAATAAGCGCGCTTAAAAATGGCTGGCTTTCACCAAACACCACCGCTTGCTGTATCGCACTTTGGCTTAAAATTAATGATTCAGGCCATTCGGCGCTAACATTACGCCCCATACTGGTGATGATCAGATTTTTTACTCGCCCTTTTATGTACAGCTTATTATTACGCTTAGATACTAAGTCGCCAGTGGCGTACCAGGTATTTGGGTTATGCGGCGCTTGATTTAAATACCCTAAAAATAACGCTCCTTTAATAAATAACTCACCATTTTCAACTTTCGTTTCAACGTGCCCTAGCACTTCACCAGCACTCTTTAAATCATCATTTTTGGGCGTATTTAAACTTACAACGGATGCCGCCTCTGATAATCCATACCCCTGATAAACAGGTAAATTAAGATCTCTGGCGGTGGCAATTAAAGTATCACTCACGAGCGCTCCGCCAACTGCAATAAACTGTAATGACTTTGGCGGCTGCCAACCTTGTTTTGCAAACGCAATTAAACACGTTAATAACTCAGGCACTAAAATAAGGGTGTTAGGTTTTACACTATCGATTGCGCTAATGAGTTTGTTAGGGTTTTTTAACCCTGAGCCAACAAAACCTAATTCGTTTAATGGCATTAAATGTACACAACCGCCACTTAACAAAGGCGCATAAATACCTGCAATATTTTCAAGCAATACAGGTAGTGGCAGTAAACATAAGTGAGTTGGTTTACTTATATTTATTTGCTCACATAATGACTGAGCCACCTGCATCTGGCTTTGTGTTGATAAGCACACCCCTTTTGGCTCGCCAGTAGAACCGGAAGTAAATGTGATTTTTTGAGTGCCCTCAAAGTAATTAATCGGTTCATTAAGCTTGAGCTGATAAATATACAAGGTGTAATGTTCAAACAAAGTAATAGACAATGTATGGGCCCCCAAAGAAAGCCTTGGCATATCACTTATAAACAGCTGTGCGCCACACTGTGCCAGTACATATTGCGTTTGTTGTTGACTAAAAAAATGGGCAATTGGTATTGCTACTTTATTAGCAACATTTGTCGCAGCATCGAGCACCAACCAAGCGGGAGTATTATCAAGTTGAAATGCAATTGCGTTAGCATCTGAGTTTGCAAAAATTTCCGCTACTTTATTAATTTCTTGAAGCACTTCAGTACCTGTTAACTGCTGTGTTTGATTCGCAAAATGCGCGACAACCACTGACTGAGTAGCTAAGTCATTCAAGCTATTTAACATGCTCATACCGCCTCCAGCGCATTGATTAATGCCGTAATGCCATGTGTATTTTGTTGTTTAATATCAAGTAGCATTGGCGTATTAAGTACTTGTAGATGTGCTTGCTCTAAATTAACAATGCATACGGTAGGCTGGTTCGCGTAGTAACTTCCCCAGCTTTTTGGTTGCTCAACAACACTGCTGTTAGCCAATGCAATTTCATTACACGTTACCCCTAATAAACGCAATAAAGCGCGTACATGTTTGGTGGCACAAAAAACCAAATTAGTAGCACCAATAGCTCTTAAAGCTTCATTAACAATAATAAAATGCGATAACGTGGCTTTTCTGTGTGTTGAATAGAGATTACCTAACTCAAACACTTTACTGCGCTGTGTGCCCATTGGTAAAAACTGCTCAATGGGCGCTGCTAAATATTGTTCAATAAATAAAGGAGAAGTGGCGTTTCTAAGCCCTAAAGTGCAATGCCCTTGCTGAGTTTTATACTGACAGAGTAATGGCATAAATGAAGTTAGGCTGGCATTATACGCAGCTAAAAAGCCTTGTTTTACTGTATCTTCAAGGCGCTGACGGTGTTCATCACATTCTCTGGCGCTCACAAACTGTGTGAACGACTGAAAAAGTGTTGATGATGACTGTTGTTGAGCTAGTTGCATAAAAGCATCGCCTGTATTAAATCTATAGGTAGAATTTAATAGGCGAAACTTAAATAAAACTTAAGGTAAGTTAATTTTTTTAAAAATTGGCTATCACGGTTTTATTACGGCCCGTTTCCTTCGCGTGATAGAGCGCTTTGTCAGCGCATTTATATACTTGATCGATATCATCGCTATGCTGTGGCCAAGTAGCGATACCAATAGATACATTTATATAGCCTACTTTTGCCATTGATGTGGTGGCTACTTGGTTACGTAAACGCTCAGCGATAACAAACGCACTATCATTATTTTCGTTAGGTAATACCAGTAAAAACTCTTCTCCACCAGTGCGTGACACAATATCATGCTTGCGCGATAACGATTGTATAATACGAGTAAGGGTTTTTAGTACTTCATCACCCGTATCATGGCCAAATGTATCATTAACCTGTTTAAAGAAGTCGATATCAATTTCAAGCACTGCAAACGGGATCTGCTTATCCATCAAATTTTCAAGCAATATGTTTAAACCCCGCCGGTTATGCGCGCCGGTTAGCGGATCGGTAAGTGCATCTTGACGTAATTGTCCCATTTGCGATTGCAAAACATGAATCCCTTCTAACATCGCGTGTTTAAGCTGGTTACTTTCGAAGTACCAAGACTTAATACTTTTAAGATGATCTACGTTTTTCTTATCGGTCGATAAATTAGCGCTATCGGCTAACAGTCTTAATGGCTTAGCAATATAGTGAGCTAGCATAGCAATTAATAAAAAAGTAATGATTACTATGGGCAACATTCGCTTAAGCACCTGCCCTTGAAAAGTATCAAGCGTAGCAAGGGTTGCCGCTTCACTTCGCTGGGCAACAATCCCCCAATTAGCAAGTCCTACGTGGGAAAACCCGGCCAGCATAGCCACTCCTTGGCTATTTATAACTCGAGTGAATCCATCTTCACCTTGCAAAACTCGCTCTATAACTGGGTTATTAAATACTTGCTTGCCAATGCGCTTAGAATCAGGGTGATAAAGTAAGGTTTTATTATCAGCGACCACATAAAAGTACGCCCCGCCATCGTAACTATGTTGTTTTAACAAAGCATTTAAAATACTCTGCTGCTCTAAATAGAAGCTACCGCCAATATAACCATAATAATTCCCTGCCAGATCAAACAGAGGATAGGAGACAACAATAATTAAATTATTAGCCAGCGAAATATAAGGCAGACTAACCTGCGGCTGCTGCGATTTAAGAGCCTGTTTAGAATGGACTGAATTAACCGTTTTATTAATAATATTTAAAGACACAGGTGAGGCTGCTTTAACAACACCTTGCATGTTAATTGCCACCGAATTAAAGCTATGCGTCTGATTTAAAAGCCGGTCGGTTTCAGCTTGGAGTAACTCAGTGTTGGTAATATCTTCAGCAATAATACTGGCTGAAAACTCAAGTTGCTGCATTGCTGCTGTTAAAAAGTGCTCAGTTGCTGAGGCTAACTTACTGGCAAATACATGATTACTTTGCAGGGTATCTTCTATTACCCGTTCTTTTTGGACTTGATAACTAATATATAAACCACTAAACAAAATAGCAGCTGCAGCGGGCATAGCTAACAAAAGAATTAATTGCCTAAGTTTAAAAGTAAATGGTAATCGAAAACGCAACTTAATATCATCCTAAGCAAATAAAAACGACTGCTATGCACTGCATACATCATTAATATAATACATAAATAGAACTAAGTGACCTAATTTTTGTTATTTTAAGGATAATTAAATCATACGATTTATATTTGCTGGGTTTTGCAGTTAAGCTCAATAATAGTTAAGCTGCATGCACTTTATTTTTATTTAGCCTTGAGGTGTGTGTTGCTAAATAAGTACTTGTTATCGTCTTCTCTTTTTTTAATCGGATGTTTCATGCCAATAAAATCTTCTTTTGCCGATTCTGCGCTGTCACTTAAGCAGCAACTAGGGCAAAAGCTTATGCTCGATTTACGCTATTTTTGTCAGCAAGGCAGTAGCCAACGCTGCAGAACGCCATTAACTGAATTGCCCGATGAATTAGCAAAAGCAATTAGCCGTTATGATATTGGCGGGGTGATTTTATTTTCTGAAAACACCCAAAACATAGAACAAATTATTAACCTTAATCAGCAGCTACAACAAGCTGCATCTAAATCTAAGTCAGGCCTACCACTGTTTATTTCTATTGACCAAGAAGGCGGACGCGTAGCTCGTTTACCTCGCGATGTGGCCACCTCATTTACCGGTAATATGTCAATTGGCGCAACTTACCCTGAGCACGGTACGTATTTCGCAACCCAAACGGCAAATATACTGGCCACTGAACTCTCAGTGCTTGGCATTAATGTAAATTATGCGCCAACGGTTGATGTAAATATGAACCCTGACAATCCAGTTATTAATGTACGCTCTTTTAGTGAAAGCCCTGATGAAGTTGCGGCAATGGGTGCAGCACAAGTTATTGAGTTTGAAAAAAACGGTATAATTAGCGCTATAAAACACTTTCCAGGACATGGCGATACCAATGTAGATAGCCATACAGGCTTACCTAAAGTGATGCATTCAAAAGAAGTCATTTACGCTCAAGATTTAGCGCCGTTTAAACAGATTATTGAGCAGCATAGTCCTGGGATGATAATGACCGCGCATATTCAATACCCTGAGCTTGATAGCAGTACATTAACCAATGTAGACGGTAAGCAAATGATTAAACCCGCGACCATGTCGCGTAAAATCATGACCGATATCCTTCGCGATGAACTGAACTATCAAGGCGTAGTGGTAACCGATGCACTGGATATGGCTGGTATTAGCCATTTTTTCAGCCCTACACAAGCAGTTGTAAACACTTTTGCAGCTGGAGTTGATATTGCGCTAATGCCAATAGAAATTAGAACGCCTGAGGATATAAATAAACTCGATGCGCTCATTGACTCTTTAGTCAGTGCTGTTAAAACAGAGCAACTAGACGCAGACGAAATTGCCCATTCGACGCAGCGAATTACCTCACTTAAACATCAATTTAAATTAAACGCTTTACCTAACCCCATTAATGCATTGGCAAATGCCAAACACATTATTGGTAATAAAGCACATCGTGAATTAGAAGCATCTCTGGCATTAGCGGCAATTACCCAAATAAGAAATAACAATAATACCTTGCCGCTTAAACTTAGCGCTGATAAGCATATTCATATTATTATGCCTGACACCCGCAAGTGCATGGCAATGCAACAAGCAATTAGTGCGTTAAGTTCACAACCACTCAGTTTTAGTTGCAGCAGCTTACAGGGCTTTGATCCAGGTGAAGCGCAGCGCAACATAAACCAAGCAAGTATTGTTATTGCTGGCAATGCAACGCCGAACCAAAGTGCAGTGGAAATTGGCGGTATGGATGACTTAGCCGATAACCCAAACTTTGCCTTAAATAACGCAGAGCAACCTAAAGCGCTTGAGTCATTACTAAAAATGGCTAAACAACACACTCCCACGGTATTTATTAGTTTACGTGCACCGTATGACATTGCGCAATTTGCTCTCTATGCTGATGCAGTGCTTGCTTCCTATGCTTATAATATTGATGTGGATAAAAACGAGCTGGTGTCTGGGCCTGCCTTTACTGCACTGGCGAAAGTATTATTAGGCCAAGCTCCAGCCAAAGGCCAATTACCGGTAACAATTAAACAATCGAAGAGCCATTAATATGAAACTTAATTGTGATTTAAGCGAGAGCTTTGGCGCATGGCAAATGGGCCTTGATAACGATGTTATGCCCCATATTGATATGGCAAATATTGCTTGTGGCTTTCATGCAGGTGATTCGAGTGTAATCGCGCATACCCTGAAGCTGGCTAAACAACATAATGTTATGATTGGCGCTCACCCAAGCTACCCCGATAAACAAGGATTTGGTAGGCGTTCAATGAGCATGAGCGTGGCTGAGCTCACTCAATGTTTGCACTATCAAATAGCCGCCCTTGATGGCATGGCAAAAGTACAAGGGTTAACCCTTAGCTATGTAAAACCCCATGGTGCGTTATATAACGACATGATGACAAACCAGCAACTACTCACCACTGTTATGGGTGCAGTTGCCAGTTACCCTGCAAACTTAAAGTTAATGATACTCGCCACAGCCGATGCCAAGCTACATCAAACAATGGCTCGCCACCTTGGGCTCACACTGATATTAGAAGCGTTCGCAGACAGGCAGTACACTGACCAAGGGCACTTAGTATCACGAAATATAGCCGGCAGTGTGCATAACAAAGACGCATTATTAGCTCAGGTTAAGCAGCTTTTAGCCAGTAACAGTGTGACTACTCAATCTGGAAAATCGTTGAAACTGGTTGCTGACAGCATTTGTGTGCATGGCGATAATCCCCAAGGCATTGCAATTATTGAAGAGATAAAAGCGCTTTGTTCAACCAATAACTAAAGCCGTACACAGATTAAGCTGTAAACCCCCTTTACAGCTTTTGCTTTCTTTTACCACCTGCATTCATTGGTAGTTTTAAATGCGAGCTTCGTCGCATCTGACTATAAATTATCCCTCCACTACCCTATAAATAGATTAGTGATTTAAAACAGGGATAAACAATGAAAACGCTTTTAGCTATGAGCCTTATACTAGGTAGCAGCCACTTGGCCGTTGCCAATACCGATACATTGCAACTTCAAGATATATTCAACTTAGAATATGCCAACCAAATAGATATTACTGACGACGGTAAAACAGTATATTTCGTTCGTAACCGCATGGATATTAAAACCGATCGCAAAGTCGGTAATATTTGGTCTGTTGATTACAACACTGAACAACTACAGCCCTTAACATCAGGTGTATTTATGGACTACTCGCCTGTGTTGTCACCCGATGGACAGCGCCTTGCGTTTATCTCTAACAGAGATGGCAGTAATCAAATATACATGAAGTGGCTTAAAACGGGTGCTGTGGCAAAAATTAGTAATCTTACTAATGCACCTCGCTCAATCACCTGGTCACCTAATTCTAAACAACTGGTGTTTAGTATGTTTGTTCCTGAAATAAGCTCACCACCTGTCAGTTTACCAGGTAAACCTAAAGGCGCTAGCTGGGCAGACCCTGCTAAATTTATTGACGATGTTTACTACCGTGCAGATGGCAGAGGCTATAGTCAAAAAGGATTTAATCAGCTATTTACTCTTAATGCGAATGGCGGCAATGCACAACAACTCACTAACGATAACTTTGATTATAATGGCGGTGTAAGCTTTAGTAAAAACGGCGAATTACTTTATTTCTCAGCCAATAGACACGCTGAAAATGCACTCAAGCCAACCAATAGTGAAGTGTACCAGCTTAATTTAAACACGTTAGAGATCATCGCACTGACCGACCGTAATGGACCAGATCAACAACCTCAGGTCTCACCTAACGGTCAGTACCTTGCTTATACTGGCTACGATGACAAGCGCACTAACTATGAAAATACTCAGCTTTATATTCGTGATTTAAAAACCGGTGATACCCAAAGTCTGACTAGCGATTTCGATCGCAGCGTTGGCCAAATACAATGGAGCGCAAATTCAAAAGGCCTCTATTTTAGCTATGCCGATGAAGGCCAAACCGCACTCGCTTATCAACCTCGAAGTGGTAAACGTAAGGTGATTACCGAACAAATAGGTAGCGTAGCGTTTGGCCGCCCTTATTCTGGTGGTGATTTTGATATTAGTGAAAATGGTGACATTGCGTTTACACTGGCTGATACCCAGCGCCCTGCTGATGTAGCTACAATAAAGAGAGGTACAGTAAAGCGTTTAACCGATTTAAACTCAGATGCACTACAAACTAAACAGCTCGCCAAGGTTGAAGAGTTATGGTTAAAATCAAGCCATGATGAGTTGCCAATACAAGGCTGGGTTGCTTACCCGCCGGGTTTTGATAAATCAAAAAAATACCCACTGGTGCTTGAAATTCACGGTGGCCCTGTTGCTAACTATGGCCCTCACTTTAGTGCCGAAGTACAACTATTTGCCGCTAAAGGAAATGTCGTTTTATACATGAACCCGCGAGGCAGTGACTCGTACGGTAAAGAGTTTGCACAAACCATTCACCATAATTATCCAAGCAATGATTACGATGATTTAATGACAGGTGTTGACGCGCTAATTGATAAAGGTTTTATTGATGAGTCTAAGCTGTTCGTTACCGGTGGCTCCGGCGGTGGTGTATTAACCGCATGGATTGTAGGCCATACAGATCGCTTTGCTGCAGCTGTTGTTGCTAAGCCTGTGATTAATTGGATCAGCTTTGTACTAACTGCCGACTTCTATCCATTTTTTGCCGATTATTGGTTTCCGGGCAAACCTTGGGACCATATTGAGCATTACATGAAGCGCTCACCAATCAGTTATGTTGGCAATGTTAAAACCCCAACCATGTTACTGACTGGTGAAGCAGACTACCGTACGCCAATTTCAGAAACAGAGCAGTTTTATCAAGCCTTAAAATTACAAGGGGTTGATACCGCGATGGTCCGCATTCCAAACGCTTCACATGGTATAACTGCCCGTCCATCAAATTTAATGACCAAAGTGGCTTACATTCAATGGTGGTTTGATAAGCATTCGAAGTAAAACGTAGAGTTATGAGTGACGAGCTATATAAGCTCGTTGCTCGAAGCTCACAGCTCACAGCTCACAGCTCACAGCCTCACAAGTGTAAACCCCCTTTACAGCAATAATGTGAGTAATCCCTTACATACTTAAGCTAAATATCGGACTTAGCTTCAAATTGAGTTGGTAAAAATTCGGTTTATACTAACTCAGCTCCTCTGAGTTAGTAAAAATTCGGTTTGAGTCACTGTTTATAAGCCCTCAGTTAGTAAAAAAATGTTTTATAAGCAGCAACAGTTAGTAAAAAATCGGTTTATTACCTTTCAAACCCCGGTTAAAAATCTTTAAATTAAGCGTTTAAGTGACCAAATTAAGGATTAGAAAGGCAAATCGACCCTTTATAATGAAGATAATGGCTGTTTTAACCTGGTTAGTTAAAACCTGATCTGCTTTTTGAACTAGCTAGTTAAATCGTGATCTGCTTTTAGTAGCTTAGGGTCTGTTGACCTTTGCGGATTAAAATTCGTTCAAACTAGGGGCGGTTTAATCGCGGCGCGAGGTTTGTAACCTAGTGGGCTAAGTAAAAACCGAGCAAAGCTTCCGCGTCCTGCTCACGCCCCTTACCTACATCCATGTAGGCAACAAAGAGTAAATCGCCCCTAGGCAGAACCCTTTGGGCAACGCCTGTTTGGCATTGATGCTGCGTTATCGCCTATTTATGGGGAATAACCACACCACATAGGCTCTGCCTTGCCTAACTACCAAACAGACTGCTGCAAATTTAACCTTGAAAGGTCAACAGACCCTAGTTAAACTCTGATCTATATGTGGTAAAAAGCGGGTAATTTATTGTGCTTACCCGTGTTAAAGCGAAATCAACATAAAGCCCTCACAGCCGAGCATAAACATCCTTTAAATTTATTTACACTTTTAACCTGCATTGCATCCCTGAATGACTAGCTAGTAAAATACTGATCTATTAAATTTTGCTTTTATGCAGGCATAAAAAAAGGGCCTTGCGGCCCTTAAGTAACAATATCTAGTAGAATTAGAATTGGTTCATGGTGTTAGCTTCACCACCGGCTTTAAGTGCATTCTCACCAGAGAAGTACTCTTTGTGCGTATCGCCAATGTTAGAGCCTGCAAGGTCTTGGTGCTTAACTGACGCTTGCTCACGACGGATTTCTTGACGTTGTACGTCACGTACATAAGCCAGCATACCTAAGTCACCGAAGTAACCTTCAGATAGAATATCTGTGCTTAGTGCCGCTGTATGGTACGTTGGCAATGTGATTAGATGATGGAAAATACCTGCTTCACGTGCGCCATCGCGTTGGAAGTTTTGTACTAATAAGTCAGCGGCTGCTGCAAGCTCTGTTGCATCCATTTCTGGAGCCATAAGCGCTTTGTTGTCATCAATACTTGGGTAAGCGCTAAGGTCACGACCTGCTTCTTGCCACTCTTGGTATACTTGCTCACGGAACTTAAGCGTCCAGTTGAACGACGGTGAGTTGTTGTATACTAATTTAGCATCTGGAACTTGTTCTTTAACGCGATTTACCAGCTCTGCAATTTGTTTTACGTGTGGTTTTTCTGTTTCAATCCACAGTAAATCAGCGCCTGACTGTAAGCTAGTTACACAATCTAGTACTACGCGGTCTTTCTCAGTGCCTTCGCGGAACTGGTATAAACCGTTATCTAGGCGTGTAGGCTTACAAAGTTGGCCATTAAGCTTCATTGCCGTTTCGCCTTCATTTAAATCTTCAACGCTGTTTACCGGTGTTGTTTCTAAAAATGCATTGTATTGGCTTGCCAAGTCACCTGGTTTTTGTGAAACCGGTACTTTTTGCGTTAGGCTTGCTCCTAGAGAATCGGTACGCGCAACGATAATACCGTTATCAATACCTAGCTCTAAGAACGCGTAACGTACTGCGTTAATTTTAGCTAAAAAGTCTTCATGAGGAACGGTAACTTTACCAGCTTGGTGACCACATTGCTTGGCATCTGATACTTGGTTTTCGATTTGGATAGCACAAGCACCGGCTTCAATCATCTTTTTAGCAAGTAGGTAAGTCGCTTCTTCGTTACCAAAACCTGCGTCAATATCAGCAATGATTGGCACAACATGCGTTTCAAAGTTATCAATTTTATTAAGCACTGCTTGAACGTCGCCGCCGTTTGCTTTTGCATCGTCTAGCTCGTTAAATAAATGGTCAAGTTCACGTGCATCAGCTTGCTTTAAAAAGGTGTAGATTTCTTCGATAAGTGCAGGTACTGATGTTTTCTCGTGCATACTTTGGTCTGGAAGTGGGCCAAACTCAGAGCGAAGCGCTGCAACCATCCAACCACTTAGGTATACGTAACTGCGTTTAGTTGTTTTTTGGTGACGCTTAATAGCCATCATCATTTGTTGCGCAGTAAAACCATGCCAACAACCTAAAGACTGTGTGTACTGGCTTGTGTCTTTGTCGTATGCAGCCATGTCTTCACGCATAATGTCAGCAGTAAATTGTGCAATATCAACACCAGAGCGAAAACGATTTTGTAAACGCATGCGAGTTGCGTATTCAGGATTAATAGTTTTCCATGCACTGCCTTGTGATTGGCATAGTGTTGCTAGTGTATCTGTTTCGCCTTGATATGTTGTCATAATAAAGTCCTTCGAACGGGTATTAATATTTATTGTTGAGAGAGTGACTACATTGCGTTAGCTCTGTAGCGCTTAATTAAACATTAGGCTTATTTTTTAGATTTAGTAAATTTATAGTTGTTATTACGGCTATACATATAGTGAATGGCCAAAAAGCACTCAAAGCGACTTTTTTGCGATATGGTAAGTGTACGCACATAAAAAGTGCACTCTGTCGGACCGTTTAAGGATTTTAATTATGAGCCACACTCTCACCCACTCTGGACTCAGCGTTGATAAGCAACTAGCTGAATTTGTTAAAATACAACTATTACCTGGTACCCATCTAGACGAACACCAGTTTTGGAAAAGCTTTGCTCATATAGTGCAAACACTTACTCCGCTGAACAAGTCGCTACTTGCTAAACGTGAACAATTACAAAAGCAGATTGATGACTACCATGTTGCTAATAAAAACGGTGATCAAGCCCAGTACCAAGTGTTTTTAAAAGACATTGGTTATTTAGTTGATGAACCTGAAAACTTTAATATTGAAACTCAGAATGTAGAGCCAGAAATAGCATTGACTGCAGGGCCACAGTTAGTGGTACCGGTTAGTAATGCCCGTTTTGCTTTAAATGCTGCTAATGCACGTTGGGGTTCACTTTACGATGCACTATACGGCACAGACGTACTCAGTGAAGAAGATGGTGCAGAGAAAGGGACTCAATACAACCCAGTGCGCGGCTTTAAAGTAATGGCTTACGCCAGACAGTTTTTAGATAAAGCGCTACCGCTTGAAAATGGCTCGCACATCGAAAGCACTAACTATTCAATTGTGGATGGCGCACTTGCTATTACATTACGCGACAGCTCACACACTACACTTAAAAACCCTGAACAACTCGTTGGCTATCAAGGTGAGGCACAAAATCCAAGTGTTATTTTACTTAAAAACAATGGATTACATGTTGAGCTGCAAATAGATCATCACCACCCTATTGGCCAAGCTGATAAAGCAGGGCTAAAAGATGTGGTACTTGAAGCGGCGCTGACCACCATTATGGACTGTGAAGACTCAGTTGCCGCAGTTGATGCCGAAGATAAAGTGCAAGTGTACAAAAACTGGTTGGGCCTAATGCAGAGCAACTTGGTTGAAACGTTTAGAAAAGGCGACAAAATGGTCGACCGTACGTTACAAGCCGATCGCCAATATACAGGCCTTGATGGCCAAAAACTGACCCTAAAAGGGCGCAGTATGATGTTTGTGCGTAACGTTGGGCATTTAATGACAAACCCTGCTATTACCGATGTAAGTGGTAATGATGTGTTTGAAGGCATCATGGATGCCATGTTCACCGCAACAGCCGCACTGCACGATTTAAACACTAAAAATGCCATTCAAAACTCAACCGCGCAAAGTATTAATATTGTAAAGCCAAAAATGCATGGCCCTGATGAAGTAGCATTTGCTAACACTTTATTTGGCATGGTTGAAGAGGCGCTGAGCTTGCCTAAAAACACCCTGAAAATGGGTATTATGGACGAGGAGCGTCGTACATCTGCTAACTTAAAAGCCTGTATTCATGCTGCTAAAGAGCGTGTTGTATTTATTAACACCGGCTTTTTAGACCGCACCGGTGATGAAATACACACCTCTATGCAAGCGGGTGTGGTACTGCCTAAAGCGGCTATTAAAGCACAGCCTTGGATCAGCGCTTATGAAGATCGTAACGTTGATATTGGCCTAGCTTGTGGCTTAAGCCATAAAGCGCAAATTGGTAAAGGTATGTGGGCAATGCCCGATAAAATGGCGATGATGATGGAGCAAAAAATAGCGCATCCTCAATCAGGTGCTAATACGGCTTGGGTGCCCTCCCCTACCGCCGCCACATTACACGCAATGCATTACCATGATGTGGATGTATTTAGCCTGCAGCAAAGCATTGCCACGCGCCAAATAGCAAGCCTAGAAAGCTTATTAACACCCCCGCTAATGGCAAACCCAGAAACGCTGTCAAAAGAAGATATTCAAAGTGAGCTTGAAAATAACGCGCAAGGTATTTTAGGTTACGTTGTACGTTGGATTGACCAAGGAATAGGCTGTTCTAAAGTGCCTGACATTAACCATATTGGCTTAATGGAAGATAGAGCGACCTTACGTATTTCAAGCCAGCATATCGCCAACTGGCTGCATCATGGCGTGTGCAGTAAAGAGCAAGTACAAAAAGTGATGGCAAAAATGGCTAAGGTTGTTGATGGCCAAAATGAACATGACAGCCTTTACACCCCCATGGCTACTAATGAGCAAACATTAGCTAACAGCATTGCCTACCAAGCGGCTTCGGCACTAGTATTTGAAGGTGTTAGCCAACCTAGCGGTTACACTGAGCCACTACTGCATAGCTACCGCTTAAAATATAAAGCACAGCACCATAACCAAGCTGAATAGCTGACATTTATTTAACACTAAAAAGCGCGTTTTGCCTACACAAAACGCGCTTTTTGTTTTATTAAGCGGCAAAATAGCTAAAATTCGCCTAGTTAAAACTACGAATTAGTTTTTAATGGTCGCGTTGTGATAAACATTTTGTACGTCATCGCAATCTTCAAGCATATTGATAAATTTATCAAAGTTGGCAATCACTTCTTCATCTGTAATTTCAACATGTACTTGTGGAACGAAGGTAATTTCATCAACTTCAAAGTTAATGCCTTCAAATGCTTCTTCTAATGCCGTTTTAGCTTTAAAGTACTCAGTATGCGGTGCAAACACCGACACCTTGCCATCTTCGGCTTCTACATCAGTCACATCAACGTCAGCCATCATCAGCGCTTCTAACACGACTTCATCGTCGTCGCCTGCAAACCCTAAAACAGCTAGGTGATCAAACATATGAGCAACACAACCAGGTGTGCCTATTTTCGAATCTGTTTTAGTAAACGGTAAGCGCACATCTTTAATTGTACGATTAGGGTTGTCAGTTAAACAATCAACAATCACCATACAATTACCTGGGCCGTAGCCTTCGTACCGTGCAGTTGAGTAATCTTCCCCTGCCCCACCGGCTGCTTTTTCTATTGCTTTTTCGATTACGTGCGCGGGAACTTGGTCTTTTTTGGCTTTTTCAATTAAGCGGCGCAATGTTTGATTTACATCGGGGTCGGGTTCACCACTTTTGGCTGCAACGTAAATTTCTTTACCGTACTTCGAATTTACTTTAGTTTTCGCGTTGGCTGTTTTAGCCATCGAACTTTTGCGGACTTCAAATGCTCTGCCCATCTTGTGCCTCTATTGAATACGTTCTGTTTTTGATATTTTACCAATTCAAAGCGTATTGGGCTAGTGGTTCAACATGCTATGCTGTGCAAAAGCAGTTGAGTATTAATTTAAATAATACCCGTTATGCTATTAGCGAAATCAAATAAAGCGCAATTTAACATAATTAGGGTCTGTTAACCTTTGCGGATTGCTATTTGTTCAAACTAGGGGCTATTTAATCGCGGCGCAAGGTTTGTAACCTAATGGACTAAGTCAAAACCGAGCAAAGCTTCCGCGTCCTGCTCACGCCCCTTACCTACATCCATGTAGGCAACAAAGAGTAAATCGCCCCTAGGCAGAACCCGAAGGGCAGCGCCTGTTTGGCATTGCTGCTGCGTTATCGCCTATTTATGGGGAGTAACCACACCACATAGGCTCTGCCTTGCCTAAATACCAAACAGACCGCTGCAAATTCAACCTTTAAAGGTCAACAGACCCCAATCTTTTCAGCGTAACTTTCAACTAACGACACTAATTCATCAAACCCATGAATAACAAAGTCGGCTTGCTCAGCATACGCGGGGGTTAAATCGGGGGCATATAAACAGGCTCGCATTTTTGCATTATGGGCCGCTTGTATGTCATATAAATAATCACCAACGTAAATAACATTATCAACTGGCATTGCCCATTGGCTTGCAATCGTTAGTAAGGCACTTGGATCGGGTTTAGCAGGAGCGTCGGTTCGGGTGAGTACCGTTTCGATTGGCAACGGATTATGCTGAAGTTTCAATGAAGCCGCTTTATCAAAATTACGCGTCACAATAGCCATGGGGATATTCTTTGCTTGCAGAGCATTGACAGCTTCAACAACACCAGGTAAAAAACTCGCGTTTTGTGCGTCAAGTAGCTCATGCTGATGCACTATATTCATTGCTTCTTCACGCATGTAGGGCGAGGGTAATTGTTCTATATACTCGAGTAGGTCTTGATCTGCTGGGCAACCTACTTGGGCTTTAATTAATGAAAAGTTTAATTCTGATGATACTAAGGTTCCGTCTAAATCAAAAATAACACCTTTGATTGCCTCAATTTGCGTTTTCATTTCATTCCTTGTGCTAACTAGTTTGCGGATTTGCTTTACATTAAAAATGTATATCAATTGACAATTACAAAAAACTTAATCCATTACGCTCTCAGTATAGCTCATTTGATACACATTAGTTCGGTTTGTATGATTCTGTTATGTTGGTTTTACGATGAAGTAAGTTAACGCGATCAGCTAACCTAACAGTATAAAAATGCGCACCTAAGAAAAGGTGCGCAGTGGGTTAGTTAGTTTCAAATCGTGCTTCAAGCCATGTATCGTCTTGACTAAAGTTTAACGTTTTTACTTTTCCTCGCCCCTCAACATTTACCATATTGACTTGCGCAGGCCATAAATCGCGCAGTGCGCCATTACTCATTCTAATGCCTTCAATCTCATCGGGGATCGTCGCTTCTTGGTATACCCAAAAGAACTTACCATCCACTTGTGCACCTACATAATTAAGCGTAAGTGGTTCACCCTCTAAGGTTTGCAAAGCAACATGAGACTCAACATATTTAGCAAAGCGTTTTTGGTCACGCTTGTTATCAATAATATCCACCTTGCCTTTAAATAAACTGCCAACAGCATGCTCTGTGTCATGTAAGTAAAAACGATGCATCAATTCAATATTGTGCGTGCGCTGATTAAATAACATCGTTGTAACAGATGATTTTAATTGATGCGCCATACTCGGCGCAGCAATTAAAAAGCAAACAATAATAAGCAAAAAGCGCATTATTATTGATCCTCGTCGTTATTTTTTTCGTCTTTTGGCTCGTCTTTTTTCAGCTCAGTTTTAATATCTTGCATGATATCGCGGCTTACTTTTGCCTTACTCTTTTCACGTTTGTACACTTCAATACGTGAAGGAATAATACGACGAGGGTAGTGATTATTTTCTACATTCACATCCGCCGTTTCCCAGCCTGGATCGACCGTTACTGATGTCAGCGGTTTGTTTTTGTCGGTAATAATCAGCTTTTGTACATTTTTGTGGTTACGACGCCAAATTTCTGCGGGAATGTAACGCTCTTCTTTAGTGCCATCTTCATAAGTTAGCTCTAAAAGAATCGGCATCACTAGGCCGCCTAAATTTGAAAACTCCATAACATAGTAGTT